>JAJXVK010000197.1:1219-6055 GCA_021782155.1 Pseudomonadota bacterium | reverse complement strand
AACGGCCTGATGACGCTCAACGGCGCGTGGGACAAGGTCCGCACGGACCCGATCATCCGCCTGCTGGTGATGTCGATCGCCTTCTACGGCATGAGCACGTTCGAAGGCCCGATGATGTCGATCAAGGCGGTGAACTCGCTGTCGCACTACACCGACTGGACGATCGGCCACGTGCACTCCGGCGCTCTGGGCTGGAACGGGATGGTGACCTTCGGGGCGCTGTACTTCCTCACCCCGCGCCTGTGGAACCGCGAGCGGATGTATTCGGTCCGCATGATCAACTGGCACTTCTGGCTCGCGACCGTGGGTATCGTGTTCTACGCCGCCTCGATGTGGGTGGCGGGCATCACCCAGGGCCTGATGTGGCGTGAGTACGGTCCCGACGGCTACCTGGTGAACAGCTTCGCCGAGACCGTTGCCGCTATCCACCCGATGTACGTGCTGCGCTGGGTTGGCGGGGTCCTGTACCTCTCCGGCGGGTTCGTCATGGCCTACAACATCTGGCGCACGATCGCGGGCAGCCCGCTTCGCGAGGAAGCGCCGATGGGCGGCGCCAAGTACGACCCGGCGGCCGACGTTCCGCTCGCTCCCGCAACCGCGCGCTGAAGGATAAGAGACCATGGCAAAGTCCATCATGGAGCGTCACACGACGCTCGAGCGCAACATCACCTTGCTGGCGCTATTCGCCTTCCTGGTGGTGGCAATCGGCGGGATCGTGGAAATCGCCCCGCTTTTCTGGATCGACAACACCATCGAGAAGGTGAAGGGCATGCGGCCCTACACCCCGCTCGAGCAGGCCGGGCGCGACATCTATGTGCGCGAGGGGTGCTACCTGTGCCACAGCCAGATGATCCGTCCGTTCCGCGACGAGGTCGAGCGCTACGGCCACTACAGCCTCGCCGCGGAATCGATGTACGACCACCCCTTCCAGTGGGGGTCGGAGCGCACGGGGCCTGACCTCGCGCGGGTCGGCGGGCGCTATTCGGATGCATGGCACGTCCAGCACCTCAGCAACCCGCAGTCGGTCGTTCCGCAGTCGATCATGCCCAGCTACGCCTACCTCAAGGACAATCCGCTGAGCCCGGGCGACGTGGAAGGGTCGATCACCGCCGAGTTGAAGACGCTGAAGGACGTGGGGGTTCCCTACACCAAGGACGACCTCGCCAACGCCGAAGCCGATCTCAAAGCCCAGGCCGATCCGAACGCCGATACCTCGGGGCTGCTCAAGCGCTATCCGAAGGCGCAGGCGCGCGATTTCGACGGCAATCCCGCCAAGCTCTCGGAGATGGACGCGCTGATCGCCTATCTCCAGGTGCTGGGCACGATGGTCGACGTCAATGACGCCACGGCGCAGGAAGACCTGGCCAAGGAGAAGGGGCGGTGACCGGGTTCGAGCATTCCCTCTACGAGGGGCTGCGCAGCCTGGCCGACAGTTGGGGCCTGGCGTTCATGGCGATGGTTTTCATCGGCCTGGCCGCCTGGCCCTTCCGCCCCGGCGCGAAGGAATCCAACAGCGCCGCCGCGAACTTGATCTTCGGCGATGACGAAGGTCCGAAAAAGGATGACGACGATGGCGAATAAGCGCATCGACGAAGCCACCGGTACCGAGACCATGGGTCACGAATGGGACGGTATCGAGGAGCTCAACACCCCGCTGCCCAAGTGGTGGCTCTATACCTTCTACGCCTGCATCGCATTCGCGATCGGGTATGTGATTGTCTACCCGGCGATCCCCATGATCCATGGCGCCACGCCCGGTATCTGGGGCTGGACCAGCCGCGGGCAGCTCGACCAGGAGATGAAGAAGGAGCAGGCCGAGCGCGCTCCGATCCTGGCGGCGATCGCCAAGACCCCGCTCGACCAGCTGGTGACCGACGAGAAGCTCAACCGGCAGGCGATCGAGGGCGGCGCGGCCGCGTTCAAGGTGAACTGCGTGCAGTGCCACGGCGCGGGCGCGCAGGGTTCGGTCGGCTATCCCAACCTCAACGACGACGACTGGCTGTGGGGCGGCACGATCGACGACATCGCCTTCACCATCACGCATGGCGTGCGCCAGGCGGCCGATCCGGAAAGCCGCATGAGCCAGATGCCTTCGTTCGGCAAGGACGGCATCCTCACCCCCGACCAGGTCGGCCAGGTGGTGAGCTATGTCCGCACGATCAGCAACCAGGACAAGCCCAGTGCTTCCTCGCAGGCCGGCGCGGCGATCTTTGCCGCGAACTGCGCGGTGTGCCACGGCGCTGACGGCAAGGGCAGCCAGGCGGTCGGTGCGCCGAACCTCACCGACGGGATCTGGCTCTACGGCGGCAGCGTCGCGGCGCTGACCAACACGGTGACCAACGCCCACTACGGCCAGATGCCCAACTGGGGCGCGCGTCTCGATCCAGTGACGATCAAGATGCTCGCGGCCTACGTGTTCTCGCGTGGCGGTGGCAAGGCGGCGGCCCCGGCCGCGGCGCCCTCCGGCACCGGAACCGGGACGCCGGCCCAGTAACGCAAAAAGGCATAACGGCCCGGGACGCGCAGTCCCGGGCCGAACCAATCAAGGTCGTTTGAAAATGAACCGCCCCGATCCCATCCCCGTCGACCACAACTCGGAAATCGGGTTGTACCAGGAGCGCAAGCAGGTCTTCCCGAAGCAGATCGACGGCACCTTCCGTCGCCTCAAGTGGGCGATCATGGCATTCTGCCTGGCCGTATACTGGGGAACGCCGTGGATCCGCTGGGACCGGGGCCCCTATGCGCCCGACCAGGCGGTGCTGATCGACCTTGCGCACCGCCGATTCTACATGTTCACCATCGAGATCTGGCCGCAGGAGTTCTACTTCGTCGCCGGCCTGCTGATCATGGCCGGCGTGGGGCTGTTCCTCGTGACCAGCGCGGTGGGCCGCGCGTGGTGCGGCTATGCCTGCCCGCAGACGGTATGGACCGACCTGTTCCAGCACGTCGACCGCTTCATCGACGGCGACCGCAACGCGCAGCTGCGCCTCGCCAAGGCCCCGTGGGGCCCGGCCAAGATCGCGCGGCGGCTGTTCAAGTGGTCGATCTACCTCGCCATCGCGTTCCTCACCGGCGGCGCATGGATCTTCTATTTCGCCGACGCGCCAACGCTCCAGCACCAGTTCTGGACCGGGCAGGCGGCGGGCGTCGCCTATGCCACGGTGGGTGTGCTGACCTTCACCACCTTCTGGCTCGGCGGCTTCATGCGCGAGCAGGTGTGCATCTACATGTGCCCCTGGCCGCGCATCCAGACCGCGATGCTCGACGAGAAGAGCCTGCTGGTCACCTACAAGCACTGGCGCGGCGAACCGCGCGGCAGCGTCAAGAAGGCGGAGAAGAACCCCGGCGCGTTCGGCGACTGCGTCGACTGCAACCAGTGCGTCGCGGTCTGCCCGACGGGCATCGACATCCGCGAGGGGACGCAGGTCGGCTGCATCACCTGCGCTCTGTGCATCGACGCTTGCGACCGGGTGATGAAGCAGGTCGGCCACCCGCGCGGACTGATCGACTATACCACGCTCGAGGATGCCGCGGCCGAACAGCGCGGCGAGCCGCACCGGCCGATTTCGAAGATATTGCTTCACCCGCGCACGCTGGTCTATCTGGGCGTGTGGTCCGCGATCGGGCTGGGGCTGCTGTTCATGCTCGGCCACCGCGTGCGGCTCGACCTGTCGGTCGCCAGGGACCGCAATCCCGAATTCGTGATGCTGTCCGACGGTTCGGTGCGCAACGGCTACACGGTCAAGCTGCGCAACATGGAGGGCCGTCCGCGCAAGATGGAAGTTTCGCTCGACGGCCTGCCCGCGGCGACGATGTACACCGACGAGATGCAGGCGAGCGAAGCCGCGCGCACGCTGACCTTCGACGTGCCTGCCGACGAAACCATGCCGCTTCGTGTTTACGTGACGGAGAAGGGCCCCGGTGCCGCGGGCGGAGACTTCTCCTTCAACCTTCGCGCGCTCGACAAGGACGGGGGCAGCGACACGGTCAAGACCGCCTTCACCACTTCGAACTGATCAAGAAAGACCGGCCATGATCCCGCAAAGCCAAAGCTCGCAGACCCCGTCCCGCAAGGGCCAGTTCACCGGCTGGCACGCCACGATGATCTTCGTGGCGTTCTTCGGCGTGGTGATCGCCGTCAACCTGGTGATGGCGCGCGACGCGATCACCACGTTCGGCGGACTGGTGGTCGAGAACTCCTATGTCGCCAGCCAGCACTTCAACCAGTGGCTGGCCGAAGCGGACGCCGAAAGGGCGTTGGGCTGGAAGGCGACGATGGAGCGCAGCGGGCCCGAAACCTTCCAGACGCAAGTTCTCGACAGCAACGGCAAGCCGATCGCGGCGGCGGATGTCCGCCTCTTCGCCGAGCACCCGCTCGGCCAGAGACCGCCGATCGACATCACGCTGACCGAGAGCGCGCCGGGCCTCTATTCGGGCCCGCTTCCCGCCGGGCGCTGGTACACCCGCCTGATCGTGATCGCCGACGGGCGCACCTGGCGGAAGGCCGGGGAAGTCAGATGAACGCCCCGGCGCGTGGGGATGCGCCGGGAACCTGCAGCGTCCTGAGCGTTCCCGGGATGCATTGCGCGGGCTGCATGGCCAAGGTCGAACGCGCCTTCGGCGACGTGGATGGCGTTCAGTCGGCGCGCGCCAACCTCACCGCGCGCAGCGTGGAAGTGATCCACGACGGCTCGGTGCCGATCCCCGCCATCGTCGAAGCGCTTGCACGGGTCGGGTTCGAGGCCCAGCCGCGCGAGGAGATCGCGCCGCCGCCCTCGGCGGTGAAGCCGCTGCTCGCCCCGCTCGCGGTGGCGACCTTCGCGGCTATGAACGTCA
>JAJXVK010000197.1:0-1209 GCA_021782155.1 Pseudomonadota bacterium | reverse complement strand
CTGCTCTCGGTCAGCGTCTGGGCCGGCGCCGACGGCGCGACGCGGGCGCTGTTCCACTGGATATCGGCCGCCATCGCGGTGCCGGCGATCGCCTATTCGGGACGTCCGTTCTTCAATTCGGCCTTCGCCGCGGTGCGCAAGTGGACCACCAACATGGACGTGCCGATCTCGATCGGCGTGATCATGGCGACCGCCCTCAGTTTCTACGAGGTCGTCACCGGCGGCAAGGACGCTTGGTTCGACGGCACGCTGATGCTGCTCGCCTTCCTCCTGGTGGGCCGCGTGCTCGACGCGATGATGCGCGACCGTGCGCGCGCCGGGGTCGACGCGCTGCTGCGCCAGGCGGCGAACGGGGCGACCGTGGTCGACGACAGCGGCATCACCTCGTGGGTCGATTCCGCGCGGCTGCTGCCCGGCATGACCATGCGTGTGGCATCCGGTGAACGCCTCGCCGCCGATGGAGAGATCCGCAGCGGCACCAGCCGTTTCGACCAGTCGCTGCTGACCGGCGAGAGCGCGCCGGTCGCCGCCGGGCCGGGCGACCTCGTGCTTGCGGGAACGCTCAACGTCGATGCGCCGGTCGACGTGACGGTCACCGCCACCGGCCACGGCACCGCGCTCGCAGAAATCGCGCAGCTGATGGAGGCGGCGAGCCAGTCGAAGTCCAGATACGTGCGCGTCGCCGATCGCGCGGCGCGGCTCTATGCGCCCGCCGTCCACACGCTCGCCGCGCTGGCGCTGGTGGGCTGGCTGATCGCCGGGGCGGGGCTCTACAAGGCGCTGGTGATCGCCATCGCGGTGCTGATCATCACCTGCCCCTGCGCGCTGGGGCTCGCCGTGCCGGTGGCGCAGGTCGTCGCCGCAGGGGCGCTGATGAAGCGCGGGATCATGGTCAAGGACGGCTCCGCGATCGAGCGCATGGCGGGCGTCGAGCGCGCATTGCTCGACAAGACCGGCACGCTCACGCTGGGCCGCCCGGTGCCCGACGAGGCCGCGCTCGACGAGATGTCGGCCGGCGAAGCGGGCGTCGCGCTGGCGCTGGCGAGCCACAGTCGCCACCCGCTCTCGAAGGGCCTTGCCGCCGCGCTGGCCGCGCGCGGGGTTCGCGCCGCCGCGATCGAGGCGGTTCACGAGGAGCCGGGCAAGGGAATGGCCGGGCGCTGGATCGGGCGCGCGGTTTCGCTCGGACGCCCCGCAACGATCGATCGG
>JAJXVK010000196.1 GCA_021782155.1 Pseudomonadota bacterium | reverse complement strand
TCCGATCTCGAAATCCACGGCGACATGGACCAGTCCTCGCGTATCGCCGAGCTGGCGCTGTTCAAGGAAGGCAAGATCAACATCCTGGTCGCCTCGGACGTCGCCGCGCGCGGGCTCGACGTGAAGGGGATGAGCCACGTGTTCAACTTCGACACGCCGTGGCACCCGGACGACTATGTCCACCGCATCGGCCGCACCGGCCGCGCGGGCGCGACGGGCCGGGCGTTCACCTTCGTCAGCCCCGAGGACGCCGAAGCGATCGAGAACGTCGAGAAGCTGACCGGCATGGCGATTCCCGTCTTCACGCTCGACGGCGCGGATACCGCGGAACCGGCCGAAGCGCGCGAGGAACGCCGCGAGGAGCGCAAGGGCTCGCGCACCCGCCAGGTCCGCGACGAGGGCCAGGGCGGCAAGCGCGGGAAGAAGGCCGACAAGCCCGAACGCGCCGAGCGCGAAGAGCCGCGCCGCGAGGAACGCCCCGCCCGCTCCGAAACCCGGACCGACCGCCCCCGCCGCGACGGCACCAGGCCTCCGCGCGGCTACGACGCCGAACCGCCGGGCGAGCCGGGCGTTTGGAACGGACCGGTTCCAGGCTTCCTCAGCGTCTCGGCGCTGAACTGACCGGGGCACGGCCGGGCATGCGGGCAAGGTGAGCGAACCCGCAGCCTCCGAGCGCTTGCGCCTGCCGCGCACCGTATGGGCGCTCGGCCTCGTCAGCCTGTTCATGGATCTCTCGTCGGAGATCTTCCACGGGCTGCTGCCGCTGTTCCTCACCACGACATTGGGCGCGAGCGTCGCGCTGGTCGGCGTGATCGATGGCATTTCCGAAGCGACCACGGCGATCACCAAGGTGTTTTCGGGCGCGATCTCGGACCGGATCGGCAAGCGGCGCCCGCTGATCCTGCTCGGCTACGGCATGGCCGCCGCCACCAAGCCGCTGTTCCCGCTGGCGGGGAGCGCGGGCATGGTGCTGGGCGCGCGCTTCATCGACCGGATCGGAAAGGGGCTGCGCGGCGCGCCGCGCGACGCGCTGATCGCCGATGCCACCGCGCCCGAAATGCGCGGCCGCGCCTATGGCCTGCGGCAGGCGCTCGACACGGTGGGCGCTTTCCTCGGGCCGCTCGCCGCGGTCGTGCTGATGGCGGTCTTCGCCGACGACATGCGAACGGTGTTCTGGATCGCCACGGTGCCGGGCTGGATCGCGGTGCTGCTGGTGCTTTTCGCGGTGCGCGACGTCGAGGGAAGGGCGGCGCAAGCGCCCGCACGCGCTGCGCCGAGGTGGAGCGAACTGGGCCACCTGCCGCCCGGCTTCTGGCGCGTGACCGCGATCGGCGTGCTGTTCACGCTTGCGCGCTTTTCGGAAAGCTTCCTCGTGCTGCGCGCGCACGACCGGGGCCTGCCGCTCGCTTACGCCCCGCTGGTGCTGGTGGCGATGAACCTCGTCTACTCGCTCGGCGCCTATCCGGCGGGCGCGGTTGCGGACCGCGCGGGACCGCTGCGGCTTCTGGCGATGGGACTGGTCGCGCTGGTCGCGGCCGACGCGGCGCTAGGCTTCGGGCAGGGGCTCGGCGCGATCTTCGCCGGCATAGCGCTGTGGGGCGCGCACATGGCGCTGACGCAGGGCGTACTCTCGCAGATGGTCGCGGCCGAAGCCCCGCCCGATCGGCGCGCCTCCGCGTTCGGGATGTTCAACCTGGTGACGGGCGTGGCCATGCTGGCGGCGAGCCTCGTCGCGGGCGTGCTGTGGGATGCGATCGGGCCGGGAGCGACCTTCCTGGCCGGGGGGGGCTTCGCGGTGCTGACGCTGGTGGTGCTCGGCGGGGTGGCTGCGCTCGGGCGCGCCTAGAGCGCCTCTGCGATAACCACTTCGGAAGGCACCGTGGCACCGACCACCACTTCGCGATGCACCAGCCGCCATTGCCCGGCGGGCAGGTGGTCGGCCAGCAGCAGCGGCCGGCAGCCGCCCACCAGCGAAGGGCTGATCCCGCGAATCCAGGACCACGTCGAACTCGTCAGCCGCGACAGCGTGGTCGTGCCTTGGGTCAACCCGGCCGCGCAGAGCAGGCCGCCAGGCGCCAGCGCGGCGTGGATCCCGGCCAGCGCGGCGGCGATGTCGGCGGGGCTGAGCAGGTCGAACACATAGGTGCAGACCGCGCGGTCGAACGGGCCGCCGAGCGCCGCGTAGTCGAAGCCGCCGCCGGTCTGGCGGACTTCGGCCCGGTCGCTCCAGCCAGCGAGCCGCCCCTTGGCGAGACCGACCATCGTCGCGCTGATGTCGATCCCCACGTAGCGCGCCGAAGCGGACAAGTGGTCTTCCAGCAGGCGCTGCGCAAAGCGGCCCGTCCCGCATCCCACTTCGAGCACCGACCGGGCCGCCGCGAAGCCCCCATGCGCGACCAGCGCGTCGAGCGCGACGTCCTCGTAGAAGCCCTGCTTGTCCTGGAACGAGCCCGCGCGGTCGTAATAGCGCCGCGCGTCGTCGCGGCTGAATTGCGTGGGGCTGGCTATGGAATCGCTGGGCATGTGGCTGAGCCTTTCGTTCCGGCTTCGGCGGGAAGTGTCACGCCGCACGCCCCCGAAGTCAAATGGCCGCCTGCTACTCGGCCACCTTCACGAAACTGTCGATCACGCGCTTCCTGCCCGACTGCTCGAAGTCGATCTCGAGCTTGTTGCCTTCCTGCGCCGCCACGGTGCCGTAGCCGAACTTCTCGTGGAACACGCGCGCGCCCACCGCCACGTCGGTGCGCGGCCTGGCGGCATAGCTCGCCGCGCTGCGCGTGGTCTCGGCGATCTTGCGCGGGGAGGGGTCGTACTCGCGCGCGGCGGCGCGCTGCCAGCCGGGGCCGCGCGTCATGGTGCGCGCGGGCTGGGCGCGGGCGACCTCGGAGAAGGGGTCGGACGTTTCCGACCACTGCGCGCGCCACAGCGAGGCGCCGCCCGACAGCGTGGTCTCTTCCTCGATGTGGTCGGCGGGCAGCTCGGCGATGAAGCGGCTGGGGATCGAGCTGTTCCACTGGCCGTAGATGCGCCGGTTGGCCGCGTGGAGGATCGTGCAGCGCTTCCTCGCGCGGGTGATCGCGACATAGGCGAGGCGGCGTTCCTCCTCGAGGCTGGCGAGCCCGCCTTCGTCCATCGCGCGCTGCGAGGGGAACACGCCCTCCTCCCAGCCGGGCAGGAACACTTGGTCGAATTCCAGCCCCTTGGCGGCGTGGATGGTCATGATCGTGACCTTTTCCTCGTCGGGCGAGGCGTCGTTGTCCATCACCAGGCTGACGTGTTCGAGGAAGTCGCCGAGCGTCTCGTAGTCCTCCATGGCGCGCGTCAGTTCGGCGAGGTTCTCCAGCCGTCCGGCGCTCTCCGCGCTCTTTTCCGCCTGTAGCGCCTGCGTGTAGCCGCTCTCGTCGAGCAGCGTGCGCGCCAGTTCCGCCGGAGTGAGCGCGCCGCTCTCGGTACGCCAGCGCGCGAAATCGCGCATCAGCCCGGCGAGCGTGTTGCGCGCCTTGGTGGGCAGTTCGTCGGTGTCGCAGATCTCGACCGCCGCTGCGGCAAGCGGCAGCCCCCGCGCGCGGGCGTGGCGGTGCATCCTTTCCAGCGCCTTGTCGCCAAGGCCGCGCTTGGGGGTGTTGACGATCCGCTCGAACGCCAGGTCGTCGCTCGGCTGCGCGATCACGCGCAGATAGGCCAGCGCGTCGCGAATTTCGGCGCGTTCGTAGAAGCGGAAGCCGCCGACGATGCGGTACGACAGGCCGATCGCGATGAAGCGGTCTTCCAGTTCGCGCGTCTGGAACTGCGCGCGCACGAGGATCGCGATCCTGTCGAGCGGGCAGCCCTCACGCTCCAGCCGCTCGATCTCGTCGCCCACGCGGCGCGCTTCCTCGGGCCCGTCCCACACGCCGATCACGCGCACCTTGTCGCCGCCGGTCGCCTCGGTCCACAGCGTCTTGCCGAGCCGCTGCGAGTTCTCGCCGATGAGGCCCGAGGCAGCGGCGAGGATCGGCGGGGTCGAGCGATAGTTCTGTTCGAGCCGGATCACCCTGGCGCCGGGAAAGTCCTTCTCGAAGCGCAGGATGTTGGCCACTTCGGCGCCGCGCCACGAATAGATCGACTGGTCGTCGTCGCCCACCACGCAGATGTTCTTGCGCACCTGCGCGAGCAGCCGCAGCCACAGATACTGCACCGCGTTGGTGTCCTGGTACTCGTCGACCATGATGTACTTGAAGCGCTGCTGGTAGCTTTCGAGCACTTCGCGGTTCCCGCGCAGGATATTGAGCACGTGGAGCAGCAGGTCGCCGAAGTCGCAGGCGTTCAAGGCGCGCAGCCGCTCCTGGTAGAGCCGGTACATCGCCTGCCCGCGCCCGTTCGCATAGGCCTCGTTCTCGCCCGCATCGAGGTCATCCGGGCCCAGCCCCTTGTTTTTCCAGCGGTCGATCAGCCCCGCCAGCTGCCGCGCGGGCCAGCGCTTCTCGTCGAGCCCCTCGGCCACGATCAGCTGCTTCAGGAGGCGCAGCTGGTCGTCGGTGTCGATGATCGTGAAGTTCGCCTGCAGCCCTACCAGCTCGGCATGGCGGCGCAGCATCTTGGCGCCGATCGCGTGGAAGGTGCCGAGCCAGGGCATTCCCTCCACCGCCGGGCCGATCAGCTGGCCGACGCGCTCACGCATCTCGCGCGCGGCCTTGTTGGTGAAGGTGACGCAAAGGATCTCGCTCGGCCAGGCCTTGCGCTGGCGCAGGATGTGCGCGAGGCGGTGGGTAAGCGCGGCGGTCTTGCCCGTGCCCGCGCCCGCGAGCATCAGCACCGGCCCTTCGGTCGTCAGCACCGCCTCGCGCTGCGGCGGGTTGAGCCGGGCGAGGAACGGGTCGCCAGAGTCGACGGGGGACTCGGCCTGGGATTCGGGTACGTGAGTCACCCGGAACGATTAGGGAACGGTGCGCCCTTCGACAAGGGCGGTGCGATCAATTTCCGCTGGGCGACGGCGCGCGGTAGTCATCGGGCTGCGCCTCGCCCGCCTCGATGTCGGCGCGGCGGTTCCGCTCGCGGATGGCGCGATCCTCGGCACGCTGGCGCGCCTGCTTGATCCAGTGCGTCTGGGCGTAGTCATGCACGGCGTGCGAGAGCGGGCTGTCGGTGGTGAGGGCGTGCGCGAGCCAAAGCAGCCACAGCACCGCGAAAGCCGTCAGCACGCCACGTACGGCCAGCATCACTTGGCGAACTCCCTCGTTCCCTCAACGGGCAGATCAATAACAGAATCATCGCTGGGCAGAAACCTGACGGTAACCTGATACGGGCGAAGGTTTAACGCGATGATAACCCGCGCCTGACCTGTCCCGCCCCGGCCACGTTCCTTCGCCTCATTCTCAGCCCTGCGGCGTCCGCACGGCGTCGATGAGCGCAAGCAGCGCATCGGCCGCGGCGCTGGTGTAGCGCTCCTTGTGGCGCAGCTTGAAGAACGGGCGCGGGCCGAGCGCGAAGGGCAGTTCGGCCAGCCGCCCCGCCTCGATCCCGCGCTCGACCACCAGCGAGGAAAGCGCGGCGATCCCCGCCCCCGCGGCTACCGCGGTTCGAACGCCTTCGTTCGAGGGCAGGGTCAGGGCGATGTCGAGCCTTGCCGGGTCGACGCCGCGCGCGGCCAGCGCCGCGTCGAAGCTGGCGCGCGTGCCCGATCCGGCCTCGCGCGAGACCCAGCGCGCGCCGCGCAGCCATGCCGCGTCGACCGTGGCGGGCAGCGGCGCCGTCGCGGTCTGCACCAGCACCAGCCGGTCGCGGCCGACCTCGCGTACCGAAAGCGCAGGGCGGTCGACCGGGCCTTCGGCGAAACCCAGGTCCGCGCCGCCCTCCTCGACCCGGTCGGCCGCGGCCTGCGAATTGCCGATCGCCAGTTCGACCGTGATTCCGGGATGGAGCGCGTGGTAGCGGGCAAGCAGCGGCGGCAGCCAGTAGGCGGCGATCGTCTGGCTGCCGATCAGCCGCAGCGTGCCGCGCGACAGCCCCGCCATGTCGCCCAGCACCGCTTCGGCGCTGGCGGCACGGGCGAGCACCGCGCGCGCTTCATCGAGGAACGCGCGCCCCGCCTCGGTCAGCGCGACGCCGCGCCCCACGCGGTGGAACAGCCGCACGCCATGACGCTCCTCGAGCGCGGCGATCGCGGAGGAGGCCGCCG
>JAJXVK010000195.1 GCA_021782155.1 Pseudomonadota bacterium | reverse complement strand
GATCGCGCCGTTCCTCTTGCCGCGCATCCTGCCGCGCCTGCGCCGCGAGCGCCCGCTATTGAAGCTGTTCCTGCGCGAGGAGCCGAGTGCGGCGGCGATCGAATCGCTCCACCACGGCCGCGCCGACTGCGTGCTGCTCGCGCTGCCCTTCGCCACGGGCGAGGTCGAGGCCGCGCACATCCGCGACGACCTGCTCTACGTCGCCTTCCCCAAGGACGACCCGCGCGACCCGCCGCGCGCTATCGACCCGGCGATCATCGACGAGAACCGGCTGCTGCTGCTCGAAGACGGGCACTGCCTGAAAGACCATGCGCTGGCCGCGTGCAACCGCCCCGAACTGCGCGCCTCGGCGACGATGGTGGGCACCAGCCTGCACACGCTGGTGCAGATGGTCGACAATGGCCTCGGTCTCACCATGCTGCCCGAAATGGCGATCGACGCGGGTATCCTGCACGAAACCGACATCGTCGCGCGGCCCCTGAAGGCCGAACACGCCAGCCGCGAGATCGCGCTGGTCTGGCGCAAGAACAGTCCGCGCGCCGACGAGTTCCGGCTGCTGGCCGAGGAACTGCGGGCGGGATGACGTTCCCGGGCCTCAATCCATGTGCTTCAGGCCCACGCGCAGGTAGTCCCACCCGGTAACCAGCGTCAGCCCCGCGGCCGCCCACAGCGTTACAAGGCCCACGGTGTGCGGCACGTTGGCCTCGATGCCCAGGACCCAGACGTTCCACCACGGCATCGCCCCGCCCAGGATCAGCGCGCCGAGAGCGATCATCTGGAAGGTCGTCTTCCACTTGGCGAGCCGGCTGACCGGAACCGAGACCTGGATCCCGCCGAGGAACTCGCGCAGGCCCGACACCGCGATCTCGCGCACCAGAATGATGAGCCCCGCGATCACGTGCGCGTCGCCGACATAAGGCCCGGTCAGCACGCCCTGCGCGGTAAGCACGAGGATCACCGCGGCAATCATGATCTTGTCGGCGATCGGATCGAGGAACACGCCCAGCTTGGACACCGTGCCCTGCGCGCGGGCAAGGTAGCCGTCGAAATAGTCGGTAATGCCCATCAGGCAGTACATTGCGAAGGCGAGCGCATAGCCGGTGGTCCAGTCGGCCCGCCACAGCAGGAATGCGAGCAGGGGCACCGCGACGATCCGCGACAGCGTGAGGATGTTGGGCAGCGTCAGCATCTTGGGAAGCCTCTTACGATGCCTGACGGTTGTGTGAAAAGGGCGATTGTCCCTTGTCCCTTCGGCACATGCCGCTAAGGGTCGGCGCGGCGGAGCAACTGGTGCCAAGGACGGCCTGGGCAAGGACGGATGACGACTTCCACCAAACTGATCCATTCGCGCCGCTTCCTGCCGTTGTTCGTGACCCAGTTGCTGAACGCGTTCAACGACAACCTCTTCAAGAACGCGATGGTGCTGTACGTGGTCTACAGCATCTACAATTCCGAGAGCGCCGAAGCGGGCTTCTCGGCCGTAGCCTCGGCGCTGTTCATCCTGCCCTTCTTCCTGCTTTCGGCGCTCTCAGGGCAGCTTGCCGACATGCGCGACAAGGCGAAGATCATCCGGATCATCAAGGCCTGCGAGATCGGCATCATGGTGGTCGGCGGCGGCGGGCTGGTGCTGGCGTGGAAGGGGATCGAGGTCCACGCGCTGGCGATCCCGCTGATGCTCGCCGCCCTGTTCGCGATGGGGGTGCATTCCACCTTCTTCGGCCCGATCAAGTACGCGATCCTGCCGCAGCACCTGCAAAAGGACGAAGTGCTGGCGGGCACCGGCCTGGTCGAGGCGGGAACCTATATAGCGATCCTCGCCGGCACGATCCTGGCAGGCTGGATCCCGGTCGAGTGGGGCGCGGCGGGCGTGGTGATCACCGCGGTGATCGGTTACGTAGTGAGCCTTGAGGTTCCCCCGGCCCCGCCCGAGCACACGCCCGACCCGCTCGACTTCCACATCATCCGCGCCTCGATCCGGCTGGTCGCCAACACCACGCACCACAGCCGCGTGTTCCTGGCGATCATGGCGATCAGCTTCTTCTGGACGATCGGCGCGGTGCTGTTCATCCAGTTCCCGCCGCTCGCCAAGAACGTGCTGGGGGCGAGCAAGGAAGTCGCCAGCCTGTTCCTGGTGGTGTTCTCGATCGGCATCGCGCTCGGATCGGTCTCGGTCAACGCGCTGCTCAAGGGCCGCGTCTCGGCGCGCTTCGCGCCTGCCTCGGTGATCCTGATGGGCGCGTTTGTGGTTGCCTTCCACGTCGTGTGCAAGTTGTGGTCGTTCCCCGACGGCGATCCGCTGATGGACGTGGCGACCTTCGTGACCCAGCCGCTGGCGGCCGCGCTGCTGCTCAGCCTGCTGGGTATCGCGGTGGCGGGCGGCATGTTCGTGGTGCCGCTCTACGCCTTCCTCACCACGATCGTGGACAAGTCGGAAACGGCGCGCACGATCGCGGCGAACAACATTGTCAATTCGGGCGCGATGGTGGTGGGCGCGGGGATCGCGGGGCTGCTGAGCTGGCTCGATATCGCGATCGTCAACCAGCTGCTGCTCAGCGCGGCGATGTGCCTGGTGTCAGCCTGGCTGGGCTGGCTGCTCTACAAGGCCGAGCGCGAGCACGCCGAGCCCGAGCATCACGTGTTCGACTAGGCGGTCGCCGACCCTCTCACGCGATCCACAGAATCACCGCCATGAAGCAGGCGAAGTAGGCGAGCAGAAAGTCCTTCACGTCCTGCCGGGTGACCCTTTGCGGATCGACGTCGGGCGAGCGCAGGCGCACCTCGGCGCGTTCGATCGCGGCCAGGACTTCCGGCTCGAAGCTCGGCAGCGCGCGCGTGACGCGCGGCGGAAGCGTTCGCCGGAAAGGGTGACCAGCATGTTCGGAGGAGAGCACCAGGGGGCGGTTCATGCCCCCCTCTTAACGCTTTCTTCACCATTGGGGGACTGGCCTGGAGAGGCATAGTTTCAACCGTGCCGCGACGGGACATTAACCCTTCACGCGAACCAAGACGCTCTATCTTCCAATTTTTCCGGGAATCATGCCCCTCCCGTGTCGCTCATGGCGAGGATCTTGTCCCACTCTCCGGGCCGCACCGCCGAAACCGACAGGCGCGACAGGCGAAGAAGCTCCATGTCCGCGAGGTCCGGCGTCGCCTTGACCTGCCTGAGCGTGACCGGGTGCGCCAGCTTTCTCACCGGCCGAACCTTCACCGCCGCCCACTTGCCCTCGGGATCGGAGGGATCGGCGATCCCCGACACCGAGATCTCCACGATCCCGACGATCTCCTTGCCGATGTTCGAGTGATAGAAGAACGCGCGGTCGCCCGCCTGCATGGTGCGCAGGTTGCGCGCGGCGAGGTGGTTGCGCACCCCGTCCCACGTGCCCTCGCCCTCGGCGACGAGGTCGTCCCAGCCATAGGCGTCGGGTTCGGACTTCATCAGCCACAGGCCGGTGCTTTGCGGTTCGGGGGTATTCTTGATTTTGCTCATGTCTCACTCGTCCGATCGGGCTATGGCCTGCCTCATAGACACAATCCGGCTTGCAGGACCACCATGCCCCTTACCGCTCTCCCCGTACTTTCGCTGACACAGGAAAAAGCCGGCTTCGCCGCGGCGATCGGCGACAGCTTCAAGACCTTCGGCTTCGCCATGGTGAAGGACTTCGCCATCGACCGCGCGCTGATCGACCGCGCGTGGGAGCTTTCGGAGCAATTCTTCGCTCTGCCCGAAGCCGAAAAGCGCGGCTATCACGACCCGGCCATCGCCGGCGCGCGCGGCTATACCCCGTTCGGCGTCGAGATCGCCAAGGACGCCCGCGCGCACGACCTCAAGGAATTCTGGCACATCGGCCGCGACCTTCCGCCCGGCCACCCGCTCGCCGACGCGTCGATGCCGCCCAACGTCTGGCCCGCCCGCCCCAACGGCTTCCGCGAGACCTTCAGCGAACTCTACCGCCAGTTCGACGCGACCGGCGCGACGATCCTTTCGGCGATCGCGCTCTACCTCGGGCTCGACGAGCACTGGTTCGATCCGGCGATCGAGCACGGCAACTCGGTGATGCGCCTGCTCCACTATCCGCCGCTGGAGGGGATCGAGGGCGAAGCGATCCGCGCCGGGGCGCATGGCGACATCAACCTCATCACGCTACTGCTCGGCGCGGAGGAAGCCGGGCTGGAATTGCTGACGCGCGAAGGCACCTGGATCCCCGCCTCGCCGCCCGAAGGCGCGATGGTGATCAACGTGGGCGACATGCTCGAGCGGCTGACCAACAACGTGCTGCCCTCGACCGTCCACCGCGTGCGCAACCCCGACCCCGAGCGCGCGCGCTTCAGCCGCTATTCGATGCCGTTCTTCCTCCACCTGAGGAGCGATTTCGCATTCCACACGCTGCCGCAATGCGTCACGCCGGAGTACCCCGATCGCTATCCGGTCTCGATCACCGCGGACGACTTCCTGCAACAGCGGCTGCACGAGATCGGACTGAAGAAGTAGGAATTCGTGGCTAGCCCGCGGGTGTCGTCGTCGGCACCACGTTGTATTTGCGCACTTCGGCCTGCGTCAGGCAGTAGCGTGTCGAGTGATCGGTGTCGGTCGCCACTGCCTGCTGCTTGTACATCACGTCGGTGAGCAGCTTGCGAGAGATGCCCATGCGGATCAGGAAGTCGTTGTCCTGGCTCGCCAGCATCGCGCTCGATTGCTCGATCTGGCCGATCAGCTTGGTGGTCTCTTCCGAGCCCTCGTCGACCGAGAGGTCGATCGCGTCGCGCTCGCTCGAGGTGTGGGTGAACATGTGGACCATGAACACCCCGCCGGGATCGACGAAGCGCAAATCGCCACCCATGAACACGAAATTGCAGGCCGAAAAGCAGGTCCAGCCCGAGGGGATGCGCGTCGTCATCCCCGGATAGCCCTTGCGGATCAGCAGGCCCGCCGCGTTGCCCGCGCGCGCATCGCCGCCGCGCGACTTGATCCAGATCTCGGAGATGTTCGGATCGGCGTCGAGCGCCGTCTTGAGCCGGTCGGGCAGCCCGGCGTCGATGATCCCGTCGGCCACCAGCACATGCTTTCCGCCCCGGTCCTCGGGCGTGAGCGTTATCGCCCTCGGCTGACCCCAGTCGGGCGCGGCCGGGCAGGTCGGGTTGTTCTTGTCCATCGCCGGGCCGCGCGCCGCCGGACAGGCGAGCGCCGCGGCGAGCAGCAGCGCGGTTCGAGAAAGCCTCATCGCCGCCTGCCCGTCAGGCCATGAGCGAATAGCGCGCACCGCCCGGAGGCTTGCACATGCGCTTGTTGGCCTTGGTTTCCTCGCCGTTCACGATGATCACGTCGCTGACCGTGATGCACTTCATGCTGGCCTGCGCTTCGTCGTTGCGCGCGACGACTGTCGAGGTCCCTGAAACGTTGTCGCGCGTTTCGGACGTCCATGACGAACTCGAACCGACCGATGCGTCGCCGCGGGTCGCTTCGAGGGTGGCCTTGGCGGCCTGCTTCTGCTCCTGCGGATCGAGTCGGCAGGCGATCGCGTCGGTCAGCGTATCGGCCACCTCGGCCGATGGCACCCATCGCGAGACGCCGGAACTCGACGCGGCATTGCTGACCGCGCGCCCCAGCAGTCCGCCGAGCACCGATGCCCCTTCGCTCTTGTGCTTGCCCTTGGGGCAGCCGCTGGAGCCGTCGCCGCTCGACGATGGTTTCGAAGGAATGGGAAGCGACGGCAGGCCGAAGCCGCCGAACTGCGCCTGTGCCGGTGCGGCGAGACCCAGCATGGCCAGCCCCGCGGCGGCGGCGGCGGCCCTGGTCCTCAGGGAATGGAACCTGTCGAACACTGTGCGGTCCTTCCGTCGTGGACGGGCCTGGAACGATGCGCCGGCCGGGCGCCTGGAACACGGCCCTGTGCCGGGTCCGCGCCATCGGATCCATGACGGCGATCCGTGCTGCCGCGCCCGCCACCCATTGCTTTGCGAGGCTATGCGAGGCGGCCACCTTCGTCAATCTCGCCTGCAGCGTCTCGCCTCCCATGGAAAGGGGCGGTCACATAAGAAAAGGGCCGGGAAGCGTGGTGCTTCCCGGCCCCGTTCTGTCAGCTCAGTCGCCTATCAGGCGGTACCGCTCTGGGCGTTGTTCATGGTGCCCGAAACGGAGTTGAAGGTGTTCTTCACCGAGT
>JAJXVK010000194.1 GCA_021782155.1 Pseudomonadota bacterium | reverse complement strand
TGCCCAACCGCGAGTGCATCCGCCAGGCGGTGCGCACCGGCATGGCGATGGGGGCTGAGATCAACAAGTGGAGCCGGTTCGACCGCAAGAACTACTTCTACGCCGACCTGCCGCAGGGCTACCAGATCAGCCAGCTCTACCACCCGCTGGTGGGCGAGGGGACGGTCGAGATCAGATTGGACGACCCGAACAGTCCCAACAGGGACCCCGACGCCGAGACCAAGACCATCGGGGTCGAGCGCATCCACGTCGAGCAGGACGCGGGCAAGCTGATGCACGACCAGCACCCGACGATGAGCTATGTCGACCTCAACCGCTCGGGCGTGGCGCTGATGGAAATCGTCAGCCGTCCCGACATGCGCAGCCCCGCCGAAGCGGGCGCGTACTTGCGCAAGCTGCGCACGCTGCTGCGCTATGTCGGCTCGTGCGACGGCAACATGGAAGAAGGCTCGATGCGCGCCGACGTCAACGTCAGCGTGCGCCGTCCGGGCGAGCCCTTCGGCACCCGGACCGAAACCAAGAACGTCAACTCGGTGCGCTTCGTCATGCAGGCGATCGAGCACGAGGCGGAGCGCCAGGTCGATGTGATCGAGAACGGCGGCAGGATCGTGCAGGAAACGCGCCTGTTCGATCCCGACACCGGCACGACGCGCTCGATGCGCTCGAAGGAAGACGCGCACGACTACCGCTACTTCCCCGATCCCGACCTGCTGCCGCTGGAACTCGACGACGCATTTCTCGCCGAATGCCGCGAGAGCCTGCCCGAACTGCCCGACGCCAAGCGCCACCGCTATGAAAACGCGCTCGGCCTCTCGGCCTACAACGCGGGCGTTCTGACCGCCGAGGTCGAGACAGCCAGCTGGTTCGAGGCGCTGCTCGCCGAAGCCGCCGCCAAGGCGGGCAAGCCGGAAGCCGAGGTCGCCAAACAGGCATCCAACTGGCTGACCAGCGAGCTGTTCGGAGCATTGAACAAGCTGGGCAAGGACCTGGCCAGTTCGCCCGTGTCGCCCGCCGGCGGCGCGGAGCTGCTGGCGCTGATCGCCAGGGGCACGATCTCGGGCTCGATCGCCAAGCAGGTGCTCGAAAAGATGCTCGAGACCGGCGACGGCGCAGAAAAGATCGTCGAGCGCGAAGGACTCAAGCAGGAAAGCGACACCGGCGCGATCGAGGCCAAGGTCGACGAGGTCCTCGCCGCCAACGCCGACAAGGTCGAGCAATACAAGGCGGGCAAGGAGGCACTGTTCGGCTTCTTCGTCGGCCAGACGATGAAGGCCATGCAGGGCAAGGCCAACCCGCAGGTGGTGAACGAACTGCTCAAGAAGAAGCTGGGGTGACACGAAAAAGGCCCCCGGGATCGCTCCCGGAGGCCCTTTTCTGCGATCTCGCGGAAGTCAGCCCGCGCGCGTGCCCGTCATCGGGAAGGCGCCGAATGCTCCGGCCTTGACGGTGCCGGTGATCGTGTCGCCGTCGACGGTCGCTTCGCAGTCGAGCGTCATCGGCATCGGCACGGTCATGTTCATCTTCCAGGTCAGCTTGTTGCCGTCGACCTTGCCGTCGATGACGTCCATCGAGCCCATCTGGCCCGCCTGCTGGCCGGTGAAGCTGCCGCCGTCGGCGTTGACGGTGAACTTGCTCGACTGGTCGCCCATCGGGGTCTTGGTCACGCAATCATAGGTACCCGAAACGGACATGGGATTCTCCTCTTCCTCTAACGGCAACGACTTCAATCGTTACCTACACTGTTGTCAATGGTCTCGTATTCGACCGGCAGGCCAAGTCCCTTGAGCTGCGGGTCGATCACCTTGCGGTCGCCCACCACCACGAACACGAGACCCTCGGGCTGGAGGTACTTCGCCGCCGCCGCGTCGAGCGCCTTTGCAGTCACCGCGCGGTAGCGGCTGGCGAGCGTGGTGTAATAGTCCTCGGGCCGACCGAGCCGCCGGTTGGCGACGATCGCGCCCAATAGCGCCGAGCCGGTCTCGAATTCGCTGGGCAGTTCGCGAATGTCGCCGTCGGTCACGCGCTGGACCTCCCCGGCGTCGGCGCCCTTGCTCGCCGGGAAGGCCTTCATGTCGGCGATGATCTCTGCCAGCGCGGCGCCGGTCTTGTCCGGCTGCACCGGGGCTGCGACGGTGAACAGGCGTGGTCCGTTGAGCTTGGAGACCGCGCTCGACACGCCGTAGGACCAGCCCTTCTCCTCGCGCAGGTCGGTGTTGAGCCGCGACAGGAAGCCGTCGCCCAGCACTTCGTTGGCAAGGTCGAGCGCCACGTCGGTGTCGCCGCCGCGGATCGGCAGCGCCTTGGCGGCGGCGATCACCGACTGCGGCGAGCCCGGCCGGTCGATCACCACGATACGGGGGTGCGGCGTTGGGATCGATGCGGACAGGTCCTTGTGCGGGGCGGGCGTCGCGGGCGGCTGCCACGAACCGAACGCGGCCTCGAGCATGGGCTTCAATTCGTCCATCGTCGTGTCGCCGACCACGGTGATCGTCGCGAGGTCGGGGCGCAGCCACATGTCGTGCGCGGCGCGCAGCTTCGCGCCGTCGAGCACGGTGACCGCCGCCGCGTCGCCAAGTCCGCTCGACGGCACGCCATAGGGGTGCGCGGGGCCATAGACGATCGGGTTCAGCACCAGCCGGATCAGCCCAAATGGCGAGGCCTTGGCCTGCGCGATTTCGGCCAGCCGCTGGTTCTTCAGGCGAGCGACCTCGTCTGGCGCGAATGCGGGGTTCTTCACCACGTCGGCCATCAGCGCCAGCGAGGCGGCGAGGTTGGGCTTGAGCGCCGAAAGCGTGACGCTGCTCGAATCGAGCGTGGCCCCGGTGTCGATCGACGCGCCAAGGCGTTCCTGCTCTTCGGCGATCTGGACCGACGAGCGCGTCGTGGTGCCTTCCTCGAGCAGGCCGAGCATCAGCGACTGCGTGCCCAGCGCGTCGCGCGGGTCGGCGGCGTAGCCCGCGTCGAAGTCGACAGAGACGAGCACCCTGGGCACCGCCGTGCGGCGCGCCAGCTGGACCTCTATGCCGTTCGAGAGCGTAGCGTGTTCGATCGCCGGCAGCACGAGGTCGCCCACCGGCGCGACCGCCGGGGCCGTGCGTTTGGGGCCAGGCGTGTAGCGGATCGGCGGAAGTTTCGGTTTGCCGGCCAGCGGCGTGGTCGCCTCGTCGCCCCAGCCGCCCATCTGGTTGCCGTTCTCGGTCCGCTTGCCCGGCTCGACGCGCAGCGCGAAGACCGGGCGGCCCAGCCACTTGGCCATCGCGCGCCGCACGTCGGCGGGAGTGACCGCGGCGACCTCTGCCAGGTCCTTCCTGTATTCAGCAGGGTCGCCCGAATAGAGCAGCCCTTCGGCAAGCTCGGCGCCCTTTCCGCCAAATCCCCCGACTTCCTCCAGCGCGGCGATCTGGTTGGAGATGACCATCGTCGCCGCGCGCTGGACCTCGTCCGCGCTCGGCCCGTTTTGCACCAGCTCGGCGATCAGTGCGTCATAGCGCCTTGCCGCCGCGTCGGCGTCGACGCCCGGCTTCACGTCGATGTAGCTTTCGGCGAAGCTTTGCTGCTCGTGCGTTTCAAGGTCAGCGGTGACCGCAGTGGCGAGCTGCTCCTTGCGCACCAGCGCGTTGTCGAGCCGCGAGCTGGAGAGGCCGCCCAGCACGATCATGCCGATCTCGAGCGGAATCCGGTCGGGATCGTTGAGGCCGGGGCCCGACCATTCGCGGTAGAGCCGGGTGTTGGCGACCTGGTCCTTCATCACCCTTCTCACCTCGGAGGGCAGATCGACGCGCGGGGCGGCGACGGGCTGGACCGCGGGGCCGGGCCTGATGTCGCCATAGTATTTCTCGACCAGCGGGCGCGCGGTCGCCACGTCGATATCGCCGGTCAGCGCGAGGATCGCGTTGCCCGGCGCATAGTTGTCGAGGTACCAGCGCCGCACGTCGTCGAGGCGCGCCGCGTCGAGGTCGCGCATCGAGCCGATGGTCGAGTGGCGATAGGGGTGGCCGACCGGAAACAGCCCCTCGCTCACCGCGTATTGCACGAGGCCGAAGGGCTGGTTGTCGCCCTGCCGCTTTTCGTTCTCGACCACCGCGCGCTGCTTGTCGAGCTTGTCCTGGCTGACCGCGCCGAGCAGGTGGCCCATGCGGTCGCTCTCGATGAACAGCGCCAGCGCCAGCGCGCCCTTGGGCACGACCTCGACGTAGTTCGTGCGGTCGTACCACGTCGAGCCGTTGGTGCTGGTCGAGCCCGCCGCTTCGAGGGGCACGTCGAAGTTGGCCACGTTCTCCGATCCGCCGAAGAACAGGTGTTCGTAGAGGTGCGCGAATCCGGTTTCGCCGCGCGGCTCGTTCTTCGATCCGACGCGGTAGTAGGTCGTCACCCCCACGATCGGCGCCTTTCGGTCGGTGTGGACCAGCACGCGCAGCCCGTTGGGCAGGGTGAAGCTGTCATAGGGGATGTTCACTTCGTTCACGAGCTCGGACAGCGGCGCCGGAGTGGCGCTGGCGGTCGGCGCCGAGGCGGGAGGCGGGGCCGGGGCGACCTGTTGCGGCGCGGCCGAGCAGGCGGCAAGCGAGAGCGAAGCAAGGGCGGAAAGCGAAACGGTACGGAAGCGGCGCATCGGGAACCCCGTTCAAGAAGACCCGCAACCTAGCGGCTGGCGCGGCCTTGGCCAGAGATGGAATGGTCCGCGCCCGCATTGATCGACCAGCGCCGGTCAGGAACCGTTAAGCGGCTGTCTGCATTGTGCTGTGCGGGAGTGCCGGCGAACAGAAAGGAGCAACGATGCGCAAGCTTCGTACCGCCCTGGTCGCCGGTTTCGCGACGCTCGGCCTTGCCGGGACCGCGCTGGCCGCCACGCACGATCTTCACGTCATGAACGTCAACCTGCCCGATGGCTCGGTCGCCCGCATCGCCTATGCCGGCAAGGTCGCGCCGACGGTGAAGATCGAGCAGCCGGTCGCCGTGCCGGTCGATTTCACCGCCGCCTTCCCCGACCCGGTGATCGCCGCGAACTTCGCCGGACTCGACCGCATGGCGGCGATGATGGACGCGCAGAGCCAGGCGATGATGGAGCAGGTCGCGGCGATGGAGCAGGCCGCGCGGAACCAGATGGCCAACGCCCACTTCGCGGCGGCCAATGCCAGGACCCCGGCGAACGGCAGCTGGAGCTACACGGTGATGACCAGTTCCAACGGCAAGGACGCCTGCACGCAGACGGTCTCGTGGAGTTCGGACAGCGCCAATGCCCAACCCAGGGTCCAGCGCACCAGCGCGGGCGATTGCGACACGGTGAAGCAGCACACCGCGCCGGTCCCGGCAGCGGTGTCCAAGCCAGCCCCGAAGCCGGTCGTCAACGAGGCCGCGGCGGGTCCGGCGGCCTGAGCTACTGAATCACCACCTCGCGGCTGGTCGCGTGCGCGGCCACGTCGGCGCGGGTGAAGTGCACGGGCTTCAGCCGGTGCGCGACGAACAGCGGCGCCTGGTCGGCGTAATGCGCCGACCGGGGCCGCGTGGTGGCCGCGCCGTAGGGCTGGATCGACTCCGAGCGCACCGGGCCCGGTATTCCATTGGCACCTTTGGGCCACGACACGAACATCACGAAGCTGTCGCCGTGCTTGACGTTCAGCCGGCCGTCCTTGTCGATGGTCCAGCTCGTCGCCGCGCGGATCGTGTCGCCGCCGCCGTCCATCGGCAGGTCGACCTTGCCCTGCCGCAGACGCTGGACCTCGCCGAGCGGCGGATCGAGCCGCCCGAAATACTTCATCAGGTGGCCTGAGGCCCATTCGAGCTGGTGGCGCGGATCGGGCGGCGGGGTCAGCTCGTAGCTCGCCTTCATCGCGTCCTTGAGCACCATCACCGCCAGCGCGTCGGCGGGGTTGCGCCCGTCGGCGTGCAGGTCCCATTTCGCCAGCAGCGCCTGCGCCCTTTGCAATTGCGGTTCGCCCCTGAGGTCGAGCCTGGCGATCCCGTCGAGCATCCACGCGACATAGCCCGCGCGCTCGTAGCCCTCGTCGTACTTGATCCGCTCCAGCTCCATGCGGCCGATCGGGTTCGTCGCCGAGAGCAGCTTGACCGCGCGGCGGGTGCGGTTGGTGACGTCGGTCTCGATGCCGAGGTCGGGCGAGAATTTCGAGGGATCGAGCTCGCTGCCCGGCCCGGCGGCGACCCACGGCGTATTGTTCGAATTGAACAGGAAGCCCGACTTGGGGTTGATGATCTTCGGCACCCGGTCCCAGCTCGCCGGGCCCTTCCAGATCAGGTCCGAGCGGTCGCCCGGCAGCACGTGGCGCCAGTCGGGACCATGCTTCCGGTCGGGCA
>JAJXVK010000193.1 GCA_021782155.1 Pseudomonadota bacterium | reverse complement strand
CGCGCGACGGCCGTGAGCCTGACGTCATGACGTCCAACCGCGCGGGCCATGACCTGGCGGCCGACCATGCCGGTCGCTCCAACCAGAGCGAGACGGACTGGCTCAGACATTGCGCAAACCCTCGGGCGTCCTTCCGGTCAGCCGGGCATGGCTGTCGATAGCGAAGCGGTCGGTCATCCCGGCGATGAAATCGACGATGTGGCGCGCGCGCGCGGGCTCTTCCGAAGGGAGCGTTTCGCGCCAGGATTGCGGCAGTGCCGCAGGGTCCGCGGCGTATCCCGCAAACAGCCCTGCCACAACCGCGCGCGCACGCTCGGCCGTCGCGAGCTGTTCGGGGTGATAGTAGAGCCGGTTGTACATGAAGCGCTTCAAGGTACGCTCCTCGTCCGCCTGCGCGGCGGAAAAGGCGCACAGTGCGCCGTGTGCCGCGCGAACGTCGGCGACCGACCGCACCTCCTGCAATGCAATCCGGCGCTTCGTCTCCGCAATGACATCGTTGACCATCCGCCCGATCTGGCCGCGCACGAGTTCGCGCAGCAGGCGTTCGCGCGGGGCGCCGGGATGGCGAAGCTCGATCGCGCGCCACTGGTCGGCCACCGCATCCAGCGTCAGCAGGTCGTCGAGTTGGAGGAATCCCGCGCGCAGGCCGTCGTCGATGTCGTGGTTGTCGTAGGCGATGTCGTCAGCGATCGCGGCGACCTGCGCTTCAAGCGAGGCGCGCTGGCCAAGTTCCAGCGGAAACGCTGCGTCAAGCTCGGCCAATGCCCAACTGGGCTCGAACACCGGACCGTTGTGCTTGGCGAGGCCCTCGAGCAGTTCCCAGGTTAGGTTCAGCCCCTCGTGCTCGCAATAGGGGCTTTCCTTGCGCATCAGCACGCGCAGGGTGTTGGCGTTGTGGTCGAACCCGCCCGCGTCGGCGAGTGCGGCCTCGAGCGCATCCTCGCCCGCGTGGCCGAATGGCGGATGGCCGATGTCGTGCGCGAGACACAACGCCTCGGTCAGATCCTCGTCGAGCCCCAGCGTGCGCGCGATCACGCGGCCGATCTGCGCGACTTCCAGGCTGTGCGTCAGGCGCACGCGGTAATGGTCGCCGTCGGGCGCGATGAACACCTGCGTCTTGTGCCGCAGGCGGCGGAACGCGATCGAGTGGACAATGCGGTCGCGGTCGCGCTGAAAGGCGCTGCGCGGGCCCCGCGCCGACGACTGCTCTATCGGGAATTCCCGCCCGCGGCTCTTGTCGGGATTGCATGCGTAGGGGGCGAGGTTCAAGCGGACCGGCCTTTTGCGGGCGTGTGGAGCGACAGGTTCGCGGCGCGGACTAGACGCTCCGCGCGCCCCAGTCCAGCGGCCGGTCAGTGCATCAACGCAATCCAGCGGCGCACCACCGCGATCCCCGCCGGATCGATGCTCGCCTTGCCGAGTTCGGGCATCGCGATCCCGCCTTCGACGCTCTCCATCCGGTAAAGCAGGATCGAATGAACGGGATCACCCGGCGCGATATCGACCAGCAGGTTCCCCGAACCGCGCCCGGCCGCGGTGGGGGCCTTGCCGACGCCATATTTGACCGGATCACCCTGTTCCCAGCGCAGGTCGAGACCCGAGTTCGAGGCGGCCCCTCGCGGGTTATGGCAATGCGCGCAGTTGATCTCCAGATAGCCGCGCGCGGCGGACTCGACCGGAACCTTGTCGCGGTCTTCCCAAACCGGGATGCGGTGCGCCACGGCCGGGACCTTGTCGAGCCGCCCCGCCGCATGCTGCGCCTCAAGCCACGCCACCGAAAGGTTGCGCGCCTTTGGCCCGATCGGCGTCACGCTGCCACCGAGTTCGTGACATTCCTTGCACTGGTTCTTGTTGGGAATGGCATAGCTGATCGAAACGCCCTGCGGCGTCGTCAGCGGCAGGCGCGCCCCGGCGAGCGCCAGTGTGGCGTCGGTCTGCGCATCGTTCCACTCATAGGGCAGCGCCAGCCAGCCATCGGCACGGTGCATCAGCACGCGCGTCTCGATCAGGCGCAGCTTGCCGTTTTCCGGGAAAGCGAACGTCTTGATCAGCGCCGCGCCCACCGGCAGGTCGATCAGGCCGTCTCCCTGCGCCTTGGCCTCCTCGCCCTTGGGCAGGTAGAGGAAGCGCAGCTTGGTCGCGCCGTCGGACCACAACGGCGTGTTGAGCCGGTAAGGCGTAACGCCCGCAACGGGCTTCAGCGCCGCGCCGCCGGTGAAGAAACCGTAGTCGGAAAGCCTGGAGGGGAAACCGTCCTCGGTGATCGCCGCGTCGTTGACGGGATCGGCCGCCCTTTCGGCGGAGTTCGCGATCGAGGCACCCGCAATGCTAAGCGCGGCGACGAGACTGGCGCCGCGCATCATGACACGATGCGCGCTTCCAGTGCGGCCGGCGCGCCAACTGTCGCCGGGTCAACCGTCGTGGAAGGTTCGGGCAAGCTGACCTGCGCGGGCTTCGCCTTGTCCAGCCCATCGCCTTGCGCCGCAAGGTTGAGCGTCAAAGCCGGCGTCCCCTTCACCGCGGCGACCGCGCCGCCCGGCTTGCCAAGGCCGTCCCACAGCACCGGAGGCAAGGCGCCGCCAAAGGATGCCAGCAGTTGCGCCTTGCCCTCGATCTGGGGATCCATGCCGCCGCGCGAATAGGTGTTGACGCCGACCACGACATGGCGCGGATAGGGATTGTAGCGTTTGTCGTCGAAGGCCCTGGGATAGGACACGACCAAAACTTGCGCGGTCGGGTTGTCGGACATCAGGTTGCCGCGCACCAGCACGCCATCGTTGGCCATGACCATCACGCCCGTCCCGCGCAGCACGCCGCCGACGATGTTGCCCTTGGGCGCAAAATTCGGGGTGTCGTTCGCGACGACGAGGTTGTTTTCGACCAGCGTATTGCCCCCGCCCATGACGAGCAGGTTGGGCAGGTCGAACACCAGAATTCCGCCGGTGTTGCGAGTCACGAAATTGCCGGTAACCAGCGCATCGCGACTGTTCTCGATTTCGATCCCCGCGACGTTGGTTTCCGAAATCGAGTTCCGCACCGTTATGTGGTCGCTCTGCCCGACGTAGATCCCCGCGTCCGAGGCGCCCTGCACCTTGCAGCCGTCGATCAGCACATTGCTGCTCTCGACCGGATATATGCCGTATGCGCCGTTGGTTTCCTTCGGCCCGCCGGTCCAGGTCACGCGAACGCGGTAATAGACGATATCGTCGGCGTCCTTCGATTTCACGCCGTCACCATGCGGGTTTTCGACCGCGAAATCGCGCAGGGTCACGCCGCTCGAACTGACCAGCAGCCCCTCGCCCGCGCCTTCCTGCCCGGAGAAGTCGAGCACCGTCGCTTCCATCCCGGCCCCGCGCACGGTGACGTTCTTGATGTCGAGCGACAGCCCGTCGGTCAGCGCGAACCGTCCGGCGCCGAGCGCGACGGTATCCCCCGGTTCGGCGACGATCAGCGCTTCCTGCAGGCGCTTCTGCGCGTCTGGCCCGGCGGCCACGGCGATCGTCTTGGCATGGACGGCAGGCGCAAGCGCAAGGGCTCCCACCGCCAGGGCGAGCATCTTTTCGGGCATCCTCATGGCCATGAGGTGTCGCGCTTACATTGGTGTAAGTCAACCATGCGGTGGCGCGGTCAGCGACTCTCGGGCGCGAGACCGCTTTCGCACAGCGCGGCCGAGCTGGCGGTAACGCCCAGCAGCTTGGCGTCGCCGAGCCGGCGCACCGCGTAGACGTAGTCCGGCAAGGTGCGCTTTGGCGTCTTGAGCACTTCCAGCTTGCGCACCTGCGCGAGAGTGAGACGGTCGGTCATCCGCTCGGCCATGCAGGCTGCATCGCCCTTCGAGAGACCTGCGTCGACCAGCGCGCTGCGCAGCCGGCCCTCGGCAAGCTTGGCGGGCGCGCAGCTCTCCGCGAGCGCCAGACAGAGCAGTGCCGCCACCGCGCCTCGCATCGCCGTCACAGCGCCTTGTTGATTTCCTCGACCATCTTCTTGGCGTCGGCGAGGAGCATCATCGTCTGGTCCATGTAGAACACGTCGTTGTCGACGCCGGCATAGCCCACGCCGCCCATCGAGCGCTTGATGAAGAACACCTGCTTGGCCTTGTCGACGTCGAACACCGGCATCCCGTAGATCGGGCTCGACTTGTCGGTCTTGGCCGCCGGATTGACCACGTCGTTGGCGCCGATGATGAACGCAACGTCGGCGGTGGCGAACTCGGAGTTGATGTCCTCCAGCTCGAACACTTCGTCGTAGGGCACGTTGGCTTCGGCGAGCAGCACGTTCATGTGCCCCGGCATGCGCCCCGCGACCGGGTGGATCGCGTACTTGACCTCGACGCCCTTCTCCTTGAGCAGGTCGCCCATCTCGCGCAGTGCGTGCTGAGCCTGGGCGACGGCCATGCCGTAGCCGGGGATGATGATGACCTTCTCCGCCTCGCCCAGGATGAACGCCGCGTCTTCGGCCGAGCCGCGTTTCCACGGACGGTCGATCTTGGCCGCGCCGCCAGCGCCAGCCGAAGCGTCGGCGCCGAACCCGCCCGCGATCACGCTGATGAAGCTGCGGTTCATCGCGCGGCACATGATGTAGGACAGGATCGCGCCCGACGAGCCGACCAGCGCGCCGGTGATGATCATCGCGGTGTTGTGCAGCGTGAAGCCCATCGCCGCCGCGGCCCAGCCCGAGTACGAGTTGAGCATCGAGACCACGACCGGCATGTCCGCCCCGCCGATCGGAATGATCAGCAGGAAGCCGATCGCGAAAGAGAGCGCGGTGACGACCGCGATCACCCACAGGCTCTCGTCATGCGTGAAATATGCGACCAGCCCGAGGATCGCGGCAAGCGTGCCGAGGTTGATCACGTGCCGCGCGGGCAGCATGATCGGCGCGCCGCTCATCTTTCCGGCCAGCTTGAGGAAGGCAATGACCGAGCCGCTGAACGTGATCGCACCGATGGCGATGCCAAGGCCCATCTCGACGCGGGACTGCGGCTCGATCAGCCCCGCCACCCCGGTGATTCCGAAGGCTTCGGGATTGAGATAGGCCGCCCAGCCCACCAGCACCGCCGCCATGCCGACGAGGCTGTGGAATGCCGCGACGAGCTGCGGCATATCGGTCATCTTGATTTTTCGCGCGGTGACGAAGCCAATGCCGCCGCCGACCACGATGGCACCGATGATCTCGGGCAGGCTGGCGATCGAGTGCGTGACGAGGGTCGTCACCACGGCAATCGTCATGCCGATGATGCCGAAGCGATTGCCCCGGCGCGAGGTCGCCGGGCTGGAGAGCCCACGCAGCGCGAGGATGAACAGAACGCCCGACACGAGGTAGGCGAGCGCGACCCACGGATTGACCGCGTGCACCGCCTCGGCTGCGGCGGCTGGCAACGTCGCCATTGGCGAGTTGATCTCGGGCTGAGGGACCATCACTTGCCCTCCCCCTTGCCGGCCGGCTTGTCCTTCTTCTTGTACATCGCGAGCATCCGCTCGGTAACGGCAAAGCCGCCGAAGATGTTCACCGAAGCGAGCGCCACCGCGATCAGGCCCAACCACTTGGAGCTGGCACTGCCGGCCGCCGCGCTCGCGATCAGCGCGCCGACAACGATGACCGAGGAAATCGCATTGGTCACCGCCATCAGCGGCGTGTGCAGCGCCGGGGTGACCGACCAGACCACGTAATAACCCACAAAGCAGGCGAGCACGAAGATCGACAGGATCGAAATGAAGTCCACTTGGCTTGTCCCCCTCAGCCCAGCAGGCGCGGATTGACGACCTTGCCGCCCTGCGTCAGCCGGATCGCGTCGCCGATTTCCTCGTCGAGCACGGGCTTGCCCAAACCCGCGTCCCAGAAGGCCGAGAGGAAGTTGAACAGGTTGCGGCTGAACAGCGCCGAGGCGTCGGCCGCGAGGTGCGCGGGCGTGTTCGAATAGCCCATGATCTTGACGCCGTGCTTGACCACGACCTGATCCGCGACCGAACCCTCCACGTTGCCGCCCTGCGCCACCGCGAGGTCGAAGATCACGCTGCCCGGCTTCATCGTCGCGATCTGCGCGTCGCTGATCAGGCGCGGCGCGGCGCGGCCCGGAATCAGTGCTGTGGTGACGACGATGTCCTGCTTGGCGATATGGCTCGAAACCAGCTCGGCCTGCGCCTTCTGGTATTCCTCGCTCATCTCGGTGGCATAGCCGCCTGCGCCCTCGCCCTCGATCCCCGCGACGCTCTCGACAAAGATCGGCTTGGCGCCGAGCGACATGATCTGTTCCCTGGTCGCCGAACGCACGTCGGTCGCGGAAACCTGCGCGCCGAGCCGGCGCGCGGTGGCG
>JAJXVK010000192.1 GCA_021782155.1 Pseudomonadota bacterium | reverse complement strand
GGCGCGGCGGGAGCGAAGCCGACGCCGCAGTTGCCCATGACCACCGTGGTCACGCCGTGCCACGAGGAGGGCGCCATCTCGGCGTCCCACGTCGCCTGCCCGTCGTAGTGCGTGTGGATATCGACGAAACCGGGGGTGATGACCTTTCCGATCGCGTCGATTTCCTGCTCGGCGTTTCCGCTGACGTGTCCGACCGCGGCGATCAGCCCGTCCTTGACCGCCACATCGCCGGTAAAGCGGTTGGCGCCGGTGCCATCAACGATTGTACCGCCCCGGATGATGAGATCGTAGGTGGGCATGGGGTATCTCCTGTCGGGCGGCCGACTCGTGCGGCCTGATTTAACCGCGCGATTAGATCATGTGATAGGATGGCGGGCAAGCGTGTGCGGGGGTCACCCCTCGCGCGCAGCGATCATCTCGTCGACATCGACGAACTTCTCGCGCGGGGCGCCGTCGCGCGCGCGCGCTGCCTCGGCCGCTTCGATCTGCTTCCAGTCGTCGAAGGTGACGAGCTTGAGGCCACGCCTTTTCGCCAGTTCGTCAAAGCCGGCACGGCCCGGCTTGCCCGAGCCGTTCTTGAGGTCCTCGGCCATGCGCTCGACCACGTGGATGCTGTCGGGCCGGTTGGTGCCGATCGTCCCCGATGGGCCGCGCCGCGCCCAGCCGACGCAGTAGAGACCCGGCAGGATGCGCCCCTCATCGCTGGCGAAACGACCCGCACGCTCGTCGAACGGCAGGCCGGCGATCGGCGAGGATTGATAGCCGATGCAGCTCACCACCATGCCGCAGGGGATCGTGTAGGTTTCGCCCGTGCCCGTCGCGCGGCCGGCCGTGACCTCGGTGCGTTCGACCTCGACGCTCTCGACCTTTCCGTCGCCCCGGATCGCGCACGGCGAAGCGAAGAAATCGAAATCGATCTCGACGTCCATGTCGGCGTGGTGGCTGGCGGGGATCGCGGCGAAGCTGCGCAGGTGCGTGACCGACTTGCGCAGGCCCGGTTCGAGCATGGCGTCATCGCCTGCGTCCGGCAGGTCGCGCGGGTCGACCCGCGGGCTCGCACGCTCGAGCTGGGCGAGCTCGCCAAGCTCCTTGGGCGTCATCATGATCTGGTGCGGACCGCGCCGCCCGAGGATCACGATGCGCCTGATGCGCGAGGCCTTCAGCGCGTCGAGCGCGTGGGCGACGATGTCGCTTCCGGCGAACTCGGCGGGGGTCTTGGCCAGGATGCGCGCGACGTCCAGCGCCACGTTGCCCATGCCGATCACCACCGCGGTCTCGCCCGAGAGATCGGGATCGAGGCCGGCGAAAGCAGGGTGTCCATTGTACCAGCCGACGAAGGCGGCGCTGCCGAAGACATTGGCAAGCCCCGCGCCGGGTATCGTCAGCGCCTTGTCGTTGGGCGCACCGGTGGCCATGACCACTGCATCGTAGAGCTCTTGCAGCTCGGCAATGCTCACGTCGCGTCCGATCGCGACATTACCGGTGAAGCGGCAGTTGTCGGAGCACGCGGTCGCCTCGTAACGCCGGGCGACCGCCTTGATCGACTGGTGATCGGGCGCGACGCCGCTGCGGATGAGGCCGTAGGGTACGGGAAGCATGTCGAAGATATCGATGGTGACGTCGTCGCCCCACTGCTTTTGGGCGGCTTCGGCTGTGTAGAACCCGGCGGGTCCTGATCCCACGATCGCAATATGCAGCATGCGTCCTCCCGGACTCGCGGCCAGTTGCGAAATGCTACCGCGCCGGTCGGAAAAGGGAAGCGTCAGGCGGCCTTGGCTGTGGATGGCTGGTCAAGGAAGTGTCGCAGCACCGAAACGAAGCGGGATTGCTGCGAGAGCATGAACAGGTGCCCGCCGCCCTCGAACATCTCGATCCGGCTGTCGGGGATCGCCTGGTGGAGCACCTGCGCGTTGACCGGCGGGACGATCTGATCGTCGCTGTCGGCCATGACCAGCGTCGGCACGTCGAGGAGGGGCAGAAAGGGCAGGCTCGACCAGCCGGTGAACGCGCCGACCTGGCAGGCCCAGCCCATCGCGCTGGGCGCTCGGATGGCGTTCATCGAGAACGGTTCGCCCTTGCCGCCCCCGGCGAACAGCATCGCCAGGTTGCGCTTCAGCGTGCGTTCGACCGTATACTCACGATGGTCTGCCAAGTGGCTGAGAAATTTTGGATTTCCTGGTACCATGGTCGCGCCGGGACCGGTCGCGGCAAGCACCAGGCTGCCCGTGCGGGCACGGTGCTGGAAAGCGAACTGCTGCGCGAGCGCGCCGCCCCAACTGATACCCAAAACGTCCGCCCTGGCTATTTCCAGCCGGTCTAGCAGCGCGGCGCAGGTCAGCGCCATGCAGGCCATCGTATAGGGGAAGATCGGGTCGGGCGATCGGCCCACGCCGGGCATGTCGAGGCTGATGACGCGGCGTTCGCTCATCGCCATGGCCAGCGGTTCGATCATTTCCATGTTGATGCCGATGCCGCCCAGCAGCAGCAGCGGCCGCGGGGCCGTTCCGCCAGGGCCGGCGTCCGCGTTCCATTCACCTATCCGCAGGCGGCGCCCGGCAACGCCGATCATGCGGTAGTGCGGAGCCTGTTTTGCCACCCGAAATTCCCTGTACTGGCCGGTTCCGGAGGGATTCGGCACGACGGGGCGCCTAACATGTCCGCTTCGCCGGCAAAAGCGCCTCGACCGCGGCTCTGTCGACGGCTTGATTAACCATTCCTCAAAGCAAATGCCGCATGGCAGACGACATGGCCGAAGAGGGTTTGCAGCCCAGAACCGATCTGAACGGATCGCTGGTGTCCGCGCCTGCGGAGGTGAGCGACTACGCGCGCACGCGGCGACGCGAAAGCATTTCGCCCGCAAGTTCGAAGAATTCCCACGGAATTCAGCCTCTTTCCGGGACCTTGCCGTCCCACGAATGGCCGCAAATCGCAATCGCCATGGCGATGGGGCTGGCGCTGCTCGCGCTGATCGAGCGTTCGGTGCCGCCGCTCCTGACGTCGGGCCTGATCGCGACGGCGGTGGCGATCGTCGCCTTCACTCGGCTCTTGGGCCGGTTCGATCGCGGATTTGAGACTTCCACCGCGTTGCGAATGGCGTTGGTCCACGCCGTGATGGCCTTGCCGCTGTTCATGTTCGGCGCGGGAATTTCGCTGTGGGCGAACGCCGGGGGCATCGGCTGGCAGGCAGCGATGGCCGCGCTGGTGACGATTTCGCTGTTGGCGACGGTCTTTGCGTCCGGCCGCCTCATAGGCATCCTTGCCGCCAACGTTTCGATCTGGGTCGGGGCGGATTTCGTGGCATCGCCGACCGGTGGCGTAGTGTCACTGATCGTCGGCCTGGCGATCGGAGCGCTCTCCTACTATCGCCAGCGCCACATTGACGCGATCCAGCGCGACCTGGTGGAAGAGAACCTGCGCGTGCAGACCCGCGCCCAGGAAATCCTCTCCGAGTTCGAGGAAACCGGGCAGGGGTGGTTCTGGGAAACCGACCGCCGCGGCCAGGTGACCTATCTTTCCAGGCCAGTCGCCCAGGCACTGGGTGTCACGGTCGACGACCTTCTCGGCAAGCCCTTCGCCAGCCTGTTCAATCTCGAGCAGCAGGAAGAGGGCCAGCGCACGCTGACCTTCCACCTCTCGGCGCGGTCGGAGTTCAGCGAGCTGGCCGTGCGCGCCGCGTCCGACGGCGAAGTGCGCTGGTGGTCGATCACCGGCCGCCCGATCTACGATTCGTTCAACAACTTCATCGGGTTCCGAGGTTCGGGCGCCGATCTCACGGAAAAGCGCAAGTCGCAGGAACATGCGGCACGGCTGGCGCAGTTCGATTCGCTTACCGGCCTGTCGAACCGGCTGCGCATGTCGCAGACGCTGGAAAAGATCCTGAACGCCCCGCAGCTCCACCACCGCGCCTGCAGCGTGTTCCTGCTCGACCTCGACCGGTTCAAGCAGGTGAACGATACGCTGGGCCACCCGGCGGGCGACGCGCTGCTCAAGCAGGTGTCGCAGCGACTCGAGCGCGTGGTCGACAGCGCCGGCCGCGTCGGACGCCTGGGTGGCGACGAGTTCCAGGTGATCCTGCCCGGCAAGATCGAGCGCGCCGCGCTCGGGCAGCTGGCCCAGCGCATCATCGAGACGCTGTCGCAGCCCTATTCGATCGAGGGGAGCCGCGTGACCATCGGCGCCTCGGTGGGCGTCGCGCTGGCGCCCGACGACGGCGTGACCAGCGAGGCGCTGATCCGCAACGCCGACCTTGCGCTCTATGCGGCGAAGGACGGCGGGCGCGGTCGATATCACTTCTATGCTCCAGACCTGCACAGCGATGCCGAGGACCGGCGCAAGCTGGAAGACGACCTGCGCGACGCGGTCGCCAACGGGCACCTTCAGCTTTACTACCAGCCGGTCGTGCAGACCGCGACGGAGAAGATCACCGGCTTCGAGGCGCTGCTGCGCTGGAACCACCCCGAACACGGCTTCATTTCACCAGAACGCTTCATCCCGGTCGCCGAGGACACCGGCCTCATCATGCAGATCGGCGAATGGGCGTTGCGCACGGCCTGTGCCGATCTTGCCACCTGGCCGGAAAACGTGCGGGTGGCGGTCAACGTCTCGCCGATCCAGTTCTGCAACCCGGCGCTTCCGACCGTCGTGACAAACGCACTGGCTCAAGCCCAAGTCGATCCGGAGCGGCTGGAACTGGAGATCACCGAAAGCGTATTCCTCAACGACGCGGAGAACATCGACGCGATGTTCAGGTCGCTGAAGGCGCTCGGCGTGCGGCTCGCGCTCGACGATTTCGGCACAGGCTATTCGGCGCTCGGTTACCTGAAGAAGGCGCCATTCAACAAGATCAAGATCGACCAGAGCTTCGTGCGCGGCGCAACCCAGCCGGGCAGTAGAAACGGCGCGATCATCGCTTCGATAGTGAGCCTGGCCGAAGCACTCGACATGGATACCACCGCCGAGGGCGTGGAAACCTTCGACGAGCTTGACCTGGTGCGCATGCTCGGTTGCAGCCACATCCAGGGCTACATCTACGAGAAGGCGCTCTCGCCGGAAGACGCGCTGGAGCGGCTGCGCATGGGGCTTACCGCGATCGCGCAGGGGCCGCGCTCCGCCCGTGCCGCACGCCAGTCGATGCTGCGCAAGGTCGTGCTTGAGCACGGGGGGCAACATTACGACGGGATGGTGCGCAACATCTCGCAGACCGGCGCCTTGATCGAGGGGCTATGGAACGTGCCGTCCGACACCATCTTCCGCGTCCAGCTGGCCGACGGCTTCACCGTCACCGCTACGGCGCGATGGAGCAAGGACGACCGCATGGGCGTGGAGTTCTCAGCCCCGCTCCGGCTCGACGAAAACGGGCGCATCGCCGCCGTCGTCAGCAATCCGGCGAAGCAGGCGGCGATGACCAGACCGGTAACGCAGCGCAAGGTGGGCTGACGTCTAAGTGGGCTGACAGGGGGCTTGCAAGCGTATAACGGCGGTGGCTTGGCCTCGCGCCGTTTCGTTCTTGCAAAGACCCTAGATGACCGACCTCAACAAGATCCGCAATTTCTCGATCATTGCCCACATCGACCATGGCAAGTCGACGCTTGCCGACCGGCTGATCCAGTTCACCGGCGGGCTTTCGGACCGTGAGATGAGTGCGCAAGTCCTTGATAACATGGACATAGAGCGCGAGCGCGGGATCACCATCAAGGCGCAGACCGTGCGCCTCAACTACACCGCGAAAAACGGCGAGACCTACGAGCTCAACCTCATGGACACGCCCGGCCACGTCGACTTCGCCTATGAGGTCAGCCGCAGCCTCGCCGCCTGCGAGGGCGCGCTGCTGGTGGTCGACGCGGCGCAGGGCGTCGAGGCGCAGACGCTCGCCAACGTCTACCAGTCGATCGAGCACGACCACGAGATCGTCCCCGTCATCAACAAGATCGACCTTCCCGCGGCCGAGCCCGACAAGGTCCGCGCCGAGATCGAGGAGATCATCGGCCTCGACGCCAGCCAGGCGGTGCTCACCAGCGCCAAGTCGGGCATCGGCATCGAGGACGTGCTGGAAGCCGTCGTCGCTCGCATCCCCCCGCCCAAGGGCGACCGCGACGCGCCCCTGAAGGCCATGCTGGTCGATTCCTGGTACGACCCCTACCTCGGCGTCGTCATCCTTGTCCGCGTGATCGACGGGGTCATCAAAAAGGGCCTCCAGGTCAAGTTCATGCAGGGGGAGACCGAGCACCTGATCGACCGCGTCGGCTGCTTCACCCCCAAGCGCGCCGACCTTTCCGAACTCGGCCCCTGCGAGATCGGCTTCATCACCCCGCAGATCAAAGCCGACGAG
>JAJXVK010000191.1 GCA_021782155.1 Pseudomonadota bacterium | reverse complement strand
CTTGGCCATCGAGCTTTCGACCGTGCCGAGCGAGCCGGTATCGAGCACCGAAGCGCACCAGTCGATCATCAGTTCGGCCTGCTTCAAGTCGATCATGTTCTCGGCGAGCATGAAGCCCACGCCCTCGTGGTCGATCAGCTGCTTGCCGAAAGCCTCGCGGCGGCAGGCATAGCCGGTCGCGATTTCGTGCGCGCGGATGCAGCAGCCGAGCCAGCGCATGCAGTGCGACAGGCGCGCGGGGGAAAGGCGCACCTGCGCGTACTTGAAGCCCTCGCCCGCCTCGCCCAGCATCTGGTCGGCGGGCACGCGCAGCTTGTCGATCGCCACCGTGGCGTGGCCGCCGGGCATCGAGTTGTCGATCGTGTTGGGCACGTGCTCGATGCGGATCGCCGGGTCGGGCAGGTCGACGAGGAACATGCAGGCGCCGCCCTCCTCGTCCTTGGCCATGACGATGCCCACGCTCGCCCCTTCGGCTCCGGTGATGAAGGCCTTGCGCCCCTCGATCACCCAGTGGTTGCCGTCGCGGCGGCAGGTGGTCTGCATCATCGACGGGTCGGCACCCGCGCCGCCCTCTTCGGCGGGCTCGGTCATGAAGAAGGCGCTGCGCGCGCGGCCCTCGACCAGCGGCTTGAGGAAGCGTTCCTTCTGCTCCGAATTCGCCTTGTGGCCCAGCAGGTACATGTTGCCCTCGTCGGGCGCCATCGTGTTGACCGCGAGCGGGCCGAGCGGCGAGAGGCCCGAGCGGATCAGGACATAGGCGGTCTCGCGCTGCGTAAGGTGGTCGCTGTCACCCAGGATGTGCGGGGTCAGCACCCCGGCCGCGCGCGCCTTGTCGCGCATTTCGTAGACCAGTCCGTCGGTCGGCGCGCCGTGGTGGTCTCGGCGGGGGTCGGTCTCGTAGGGCACCACGACCTCGCGCACGAAGGCCTCCACGCGCCCGCCGATGTCCCTGGCCCTGTCGCTGATCGTCATGTGCTTGCCCCTCCGGCTGAATCGATAAATCGCCTTCGCCGTAGGGAGCAGGTGCGAGCCTGCCAAGCCCGCCTTTGCAATAGGCGGCCAACTCAGCTCCAGGTCGCCTCGGGCGGCAGGCTCATCAGGATCGCGTCGATGTTGCCGCCGGTCTTGAGTCCGAACAGCGTGCCGCGATCGTAGACGAGGTTGAATTCGGCATAGCGGCCGCGCCATTCGAGCTGGCGCGCCTTGTCCTCGGGGGTCCACTCCATCCCCATGCGGCGACGGACCAGTTCGGGGAAGACCGAGAGGAACGCCTCGCCCACGTCGCGGGTGAACTCGAAGTTGCGCTCCCACGCAGGCACGTCGGCGCATTCGAGGTGGTCGTAGAAAATCCCGCCCACCCCGCGCGCCACGCCGCGGTGGGGAATGAAGAAGTATTCCTCCGCCCACTTCGAAAAGCGGTCGTAGTAGGTCGGGTTGTGCCGCGCGCAGGCGGCGCGGAAGGCGGCGTGGAAGTCCGCCGTGTCTTCCTCGTAAGGGATCGGCGGGTTGAGGTCCGCCCCGCCGCCGAACCACGCCGAGGTGGTGGTGAGGAAGCGTGTGTTCATGTGCACCGCCGGCACGTGCGGGTTGGCCATGTGCGCGACAAGGCTGATGCCAGTGGCGGTGAAGCCGGGGTTCTCCTCGCTCGCCCCGTTGATGGTGCGCGCGAATTCGGGCGAGAAGGCGCCGTGGACGGTCGAGACATTGACGCCGACCTTCTCGAACACCTTGCCCTTCATCAGCCCCTGCACACCGCCGCCACCGTCGCCGGAAGCGCCGCCGGCCTCGCGCTGCCACGGGCGATATTCGAAGGCCGCGTCGCTGCCCGCTTCGCGCTCTATCTCCTCGAAGGCGGTGCAGATGCTGGTGCGAAGGCTTTCGAACCAGTCCTTGGCGCGGGCGGTGTAGGGGGTCCAGTCGGTCATGGGGCGCGGCTTGCCAAATGCCGCGCGCTGCGGCAAGGGGTTGGCCATGGTTCCCTTTTCGTTCTCAGGTGAGGAATGGCGGCTCGGCGCGGCGCGCTGGCTGTTCTGGCCGCGCGAGAATGCGCTGCTGGTGGCCGACCTGCACCTCGAAAAGGCAAGCTTCTTCGCACGCACCGGGCAGATGCTGCCCCCCTACGACAGTCGCGAGACGCTCGAACGGCTCGCGCTCGCGCTGCGCGAAACGGGTGCGCGGCGGGTGTTCTGCCTGGGCGACAATTTCCACGACTCGGATGGAGCCGAACGGCTCGAGCCCCATGCGCGCGGCATGCTCGCCGCGCTGACCCGCGTAACCGACTGGGTGTGGATCACCGGCAACCACGACTCGAGCATGGACGATGCGCTGGGTGGAACGCTGGCCGAAGAGCTCGATATCGGCGGCGTGATCCTGCGCCACGAAGCGCTGAGCGGCGAAACGCGCGCGGAGATCTCGGGCCACTACCACCCGCGCGTCGGCGTCACCGTGCGCGGGCGGCGGATCGTGCGGCCCTGCCTCGTCGCCGCGGAGGGCGCGTCCGGCCTGTTCGCGACCGGCGGGCGGATGATCCTGCCCGCCTTCGGTGCGCTCACCGGGGGGATGAACGCGGCCGACCCGGCGATCCTCTCCGCGCTCCAGCCAGCGCGCGCGATCGACGCCTGCCTGGCCGCCGGGGGCAAACTGGTGCGCCTGCCGCTGTGGCGCGCCGCCGCTTGACCTTCGCCTGACAAATGCCGTTCGGCCGTTGCCAAATGCCGCCGCAAACCCCACATGGAATGCAGGAAAGCCGCCCGCTTTTCCAAAGCCCCCTTTATCGTAGCCCGCTTTGTGATATGAGCGCGCGCAATTCGTACCGAAGCAACCCGCAGGAGAAAGCACTATAGCTCCCCCACCCCGGCGCATGATGACGCCCCCCGTCAAGAGCGGGCCCCGTTTCAACACCATGATCAACGTGCCCAAGGTTCGCGTGATCGACGAGAACGGCGAAAACCTGGGCGTCATGTACACCCGCGAGGCGATCGAGCAGGCGGCCGAAGTCGGCCTCGACCTGGTCGAGGTGTCGCCCAACGCCGATCCGCCGGTGTGCAAGTTCCTCGACGTCGGCAAGTTCCGCTACGAGGCGCAGAAGAAGGCTAACCTCGCCCGCAAGACGCAGAAGACGCAGGAGATCAAGGAGATCAAGATGCGTCCGAACATCGACACGCACGACTACGACGTGAAGATGCGCAACGTGTTCCGCTTCATCGAGGATGGCGACAAGGTGAAGGTCACCCTGCGCTTCCGCGGCCGCGAGCTTTCGCACCAGCAGATCGGCATGGACCTGCTGCGCAAGGTGCAGGAAGATGTCGCCGAAGTCGCCAAGATCGAGGCCTATCCCCGCATGGAAGGCCGCCAGATGCTGATGGTGCTCTCGCCGAAATAGGCGCCCGCCCGCAGCATCGGACCAACGCAGAGGGCGTGCCGCGCGGCGCGCCCTTTTGCCTTGGCGCTCAGCCCACCCGGATTTTGCGGAAGCGCGCCTTGCCCTGCCCTCGCTGGAACACGCTGTTGGCGATCAGCCACACGCGCTCCACGCGCCGGGGCAACGGCTCGCCCAGCGCTTCGCGATAGTCGGCGGCGATGGAGCGGCCCTCGCTGTGCCATTGGCCGAGCCCCTCGACTCCGGCACGCAGCACCCAGTGGGTTTCCCGGTCGCACCACCAGCCGAGCGGGCAGCGGAACACGTGGCCTTCGGGCAATCCCGCGCTCCACATGTAAGTGAGGTCGCGGCCGTTATCGAACTCCACCGCGATGCTCAGGTAATCGTGGGTGAAGGCAAGGTCCTCGGGCAGGCCAGAGGGCAGGCTTTCGATCAGCCAGTCCCATTCGACGCGCAGGTCTGCGGTCAGCGGCAGGCCGACCTCGCGCTGGAGGATGCCCACGTCACCGTGGGTCGATATCGCGATGTCGTCGGAATCGGCGGAGTAGATGCGCCCATCGCCGATGCGCCAGAGATGACGCCAGTCCGCCGGCTTGCCCGGATCGGTCGGCCGTGCGTCGCTGGCGCTCACGCGCAATCCGATGCCCGGCCCCTGCGCCGAGCATTTGCCGGGCAGAAGCGCACCATCCTCGTCGGCGAATTCGGACAGCGTCTTGGTGAGGAACTCCACTTCGCCGTCGCCCCACGCCTCGTAGACCGCGTCGTCCGCCACCAGCTTTCGCACCTCGCGCCCGCCGATCCGCACGTAGACGGTCGAGCGTGGCTCGATCACCAGCGCCAGCGGCCGGGCAAGCCACTGGTGCCCGCTCGCCTCGACGCGAAAGCGCTCGCCCCGCTTGACCTGATGCCCGCTCGATACCCAGTCCGCCTCGGCGCCGGTCAGCTTCAGCGGCGCTTGCGGATCGGGTGGCCCCATCTCGCGCACGAGGCCCGGCAGCGCCCGGCGCTGCTGGCGCACGAAGCGCACGAACGTCGCGGCGCGCGCAGTGATGACTCGCTTGCTTTCGCGCATCGATTTGCCCTCCCCCATCCCTTCCTCGGCGATGGCGCGCGCAGGTTCCCGTGCGGCCCGCGATTTGTCCAGCCGCTTCTTCGCGCCGCGGGCGCCCCCATCCCGTAAACCGGTTTCATTGGCAACTTCCTTGCGAACCCCGCGCTCAACGCGTATTGCTGCGGTGTCCCGGTGGAGACACGTTCCTGCGGAGGTTAGGAACGAGAGCCCGTGCAAGGCTCCCCGGCCCCGGGCAAGAACCGGCTCCCGCCTTCCTGGGAGCGTTGCGGACGATGCCGCGCAACACCCCGCGCGCCGCCCGTCAGAGGAAGGACAGGCCCATGCCTACCCGGCAAGACGCGCCCACTCAGCACACGCCACCCACCCCGCGGCGCAAGCCCAAGCCCGAAGTCACCACCATCGGCAACCGGCCACTCAGCCCGCAAACGCTGATGATGGGCTACGGCTACGATCCCGCACTGTCCGAAGGCGCACTGAAGCCGCCGGTTTTCCTAACCAGCACCTTCGCCTTCGAGAGTGCGGCGGCGGGCAAGCGGCATTTCGAGGGGATCACCGGAAAGCGCCCCGGCGGCGCCGAGGGCCTCGTCTACTCGCGCTTCAACGGCCCCAACCAGGAGATCCTCGAGGACCGCCTGTCGATCTGGGACGGCGCGGACGACGCGCTGTGCTTTTCGAGCGGGATGACCGCGATCTGCGTGCTGATGCTCGCCTACTGCTCGGCGGGCGACGTGATCGTCCACTCGGGCCCGCTCTACGCCGCAAGCGAGGGCTTCGTCGCGCGCACGCTGTCGCGCTTCGGGGTGACCTATCTCGACTTCCCGGCGGGCGCGAGCCGCGAGGACCTCGAAGCCGTGCTGGCCCAAGCGAAGGACATGGCGGCGAGCCAGGGTGGCAAGGTGGCCATGATCTACCTCGAAAGCCCTGCCAACCCCACCAACGCGCTGGTCGACATCGAGGCGGTGCGCGACGCGCGCAACGCGGTACTTGCCGCCAACGTGCCTATTGCGATCGACAACACCTTCCTCGGACCGCTGTGGCAGCGCCCGCTCGATCACGGCGCGGACATCGTGGTCTATTCACTGACCAAGTACGTCGGCGGGCATTCGGACCTCGTCGCGGGCAGCATCGCGGGCGCCAAGCAGTGGATCGACCCGGTGCGGATGCTGCGCAACACGATGGGCGGCATCGCCGACCCCAACACCGCGTGGATGCTGCTGCGCAGCCTCGAGACGGTCGAACTGCGCATGACCCGCGCGGGCGAGAACGCGGCGAAGGTCTGCGCGTTCCTCAAGGATCACCCCAAGGTCGAGGGGCTGGGCTACCTCGGCATGATCGCCGACGCGCGCCAGCAGGACATCTTCCGCCGCCATTGCAGCGGGGCGGGCAGCACCTTCTCGGTGTTCATCAAGGGCGGCGAGGCGGAGAGCTTCCGCTTCCTCGACAGCCTGAAGATCGCCAAGCTCGCGGTCAGCCTGGGCGGGACCGAGACCCTCGCCAGCCACCCGGCGGCGATGACCCACCTCTCGGTGCCCGACGAACGCAAGACGAAGCTGGGCATCACCGACAACCTGGTTCGCGTTTCGATCGGCATCGAGGACGCCGACGACCTGATCGCGGACTTCGACCAGGCGCTGATGGCGGTCTAGTGGTCCGATTCTGACATTCGATACCGTCCGCGGCTCGGTCGCGCTCGAATGTCAGAATCGCTTCGGACCACTGGAAACTTATGATTCTAGTGGATTTTACGATTTTGACATGTGCAGACCAATCCCAGCCGCCAAGGGACGCAAATGTCAAACTGAAGGACTACCCGCTGATGCGGGTAGGTTCGGGGCGTCAGGCTGAAGCCTGGTCAGGCGGCATGGTGTGGCGTTCCAGATAGGCA
>JAJXVK010000190.1 GCA_021782155.1 Pseudomonadota bacterium | reverse complement strand
GCATCGGCGGCGGGTCGATCGGCCTGCACTTCGATTGCGGCGATCCCGCATCGATCGAGGCGGGGATCGCCGAGACAATCCGCCGGTTCGGCAAGATCGATATCCTGTTCAACAATGCTGCGGCCACCTCGATGGAAGTCAACCGGCAGGACCGCACCGCTATCGACACACCGATCGAAATCTGGGACCTCGTCATGAACGTCAACGTCCGTGGCGTGATGCTGGGCTGCAAATATGCCATCCCCCACATGATCGCAGCCGGCGGTGGCTCGATCATCAATACGGCGTCGGATTCGGGGCTGATGGGCGACAACGTGCGCATCGCCTACGGGACCTCGAAAGCCGCCGTGATCGGCTTGACCAAATATGTTGCCTCCCAGCATGGGCGACAGGGAATCCGGTGCAACGCGATCCTGCCCGGACCGATCATCAACGACAGTCTGGCGGAATATCCGGACCTCGTCCTGCGTATCAAGCGTCAGTCGCTCACCTCGCGGATCGGTATTCCTGCGGATATCGCAGCGATGGCGGCCTTCCTGGCGGCAGACGAGTCCGAGTACATCACCGGCCAGGCCTATTCGGTCGATGGCGGCCATCTCGCTCACCAGCCGCAGATGGCCGACATGCGCGAACTGGAAGCGCCCGAACTGCCGCCCGTGGACACCTTTTAAATTCGAGCAGCGCGACGTCTTTCCGGTCGAATATCCGGCGCGCTCGGGGATGACGGCGGCAGGGGGCCATTCTTTGCTGGCGCCCCGCGATCGGGCGTCGGACGAGGAGATGCCGGTTTTCCTGAAACGGCCGCAAGACCGATGCCGCGCCGCGAGTGATTGTGCTCAAGCAAGTTTCTTACCCCCTCGGCAAGTCCGTGAGAGCGAGGCTCTGCCTCTGGCCGGCAATGACGAGGGAGGCGCGTCAGAACCGGCCAAACCGGTTCGGCCGGATCATCTGCGCCCATTGCCGCGTTCGGACAGGCAACAGCCTTCCGCCAAATCTCCCGGATTGTTATGGAGCGCCGCAGCGCGTTCGGATCGACCTTCCGGTCAAGCGGTGCCGGCTGCTTCGACGACCATTATGACATTGTAGGAACGGCTCTGCTGCGGGTCCGACGCAATCCGTGCCGCCAGCCGCACGGTGACTGCGTCGAGCACTGCGCCACGGTCACGCCCCGGATCAAGTCCGGCGGCAAAGCTGGGGCCATTGGCCGCCCGCATCATGTCCGCCCACGCCTTTCCCAGCTGAAGGGCATCGCCGGTTTCCTGAAACGCCGCCCAATAGGGATCCGGCGCCGCCACCACCGCCAGATCGACAAGCCCCAGCCCCGCCGCGCGGCCATCGCGGAACGGCGCTTCGATCTGCGCGACCGAGCGACCGGCCGACGGCGCGCCGATGCGGGCCAGTTCGTCAAGTGTCAGCAATCCGGCATCGGTGACGTCGATCCAGCTCTGCCAGAACGCGTCGGCCATCCATTCGAACCCGTGCGTATCCGGCCCGCGCCCCATGAACTGGCAAATCAGACGGGCACCTGGACGCATTTCGCGCGCCCGCGCGCGCAGGAAGTCCGCCCAGTCCAAATCGAGCTGCGCTTCGATGGCATCGCGCACCGCGGCATCGGCGCTGAACACACCCCAACCATGATCCGGCACCAGGCAGGGATTCCGGCTCATCCAGTGCAACGTATTGGAACTCCAGCCCAGATCGACGCTGTTCGGGGGCAATACCTGCCCGAAATGGGAACGGCCGACCGCAGCGGGGTAGACGCCCTCGCGCCCGACCAGATAGCTCGCCGGATCTTCGTCGAGCAGCCTGAAAAGCGACGTGAAATCGTTGGACGGCAAATCGACATGACTGACAGAGATCGGGCGATCGGGGCCGATCCGGGGCCTGAGCACATCGATCGCCGCCGCAACAGGAGCCATCGAATTGCGGCCTTGCGAGGCGCCATAGTCGGCGATCCCGATCGTGGCGCCATCGACGGCGACCGCGCCTGCGGCCGCAACCAGCAGCGGCAGTGCCGATCCTAGGTTTGCCGCCTGCAAGGTGGAATTGCGGTTGTAGAAGCCCGCGCCCTGCATCGCAGCGGCAGGCGCGATCTTGCCCTGGCTCAAGCGCCGCCTCCCATGGGGCCGAACACCCGCTCGGTTTCCCGAAGGTCGAGGTATTCGCGAACACCCACCACCCGATCGCCGCGAATGGTGAAAAGGTGATGGTAGTGATTGCGATAGGCGCGCCCGTCAGGAAATTCGAAGTTGCCGCGCGATTCCACCGCCACCCGCTCGCCTTCCGACGTCGTCGCGACAATCGTGGTCCGCGCCACGGCAGCGACACTGAGCATCTGCTGGAGCTGCGCGAGCAGGGTTTCCAGGTCAAGCGTTCCGATCCCCGAAACATACCAGACGGCATCGGGCGCGAGGATCGCCCGGATGGTGTCGAGATCGCACCTGTTGAGCGCCCCCATCAGGCGGATGACGAGATCGTGGTTGCGGTCCGCAAGATTCTGATCGCTGCGGATTTCGGAAGCGTTGCTCACAGCAATTCCTTCAGGTCCCGTGGACAGCTCATTAGGCAAGATAGGTGGCGGTCGCGGCTGCCAAGGCCTCAAGCTCGACACCGGCCTTGGTCGCGGCAGCGATCGCGCCGCTCACATCCTTGACCATGTAGCGGCGGGCGGATTCCAGGATGTCCGCCGGGTCTTCATCGACGAACCGGGCCAGGACTTCGCTCGCGCCGCTGCACTGAATCAGAGAAGCTACCGTCGATGAACGCTCGAGCCCGAGACCTTGCGCCAGCCGAAGCGCATCGGAGGCAAGCTGTAGGTGCCCGGCGAACAGGATGTTGTTGACGAGCTTGATCGCACGGCCGGCGCCGCTGGCACCGACGTGGAAAATGGCACGCGCGAACGTGTCGAATACCGGCTTGCCGCGCTCGATAGCCTCGGCATCGCCCCCGACCAGCAGCGTCATCTTGCCCGACGCCATTTCCGATTGCATCCGGCTGAAACAGGTGTCGAGGACCGCGATGCCTTCGGGCACGCCGGCCGCGATGCGCTGGATCGATTCGATGCTTCCGGTCGTGAACACCGCAACGATTGTCCCGGGCTTGAGCAAGCCGATCACACCTTGCGGCCCAGTCAGGACATCGGCCACCTGGTCGTCGGAAAAGACTGCGAGACACACGATATCGGTGTCCTGAGCGGCCTCGCGGGGCGAACCGGCGAGGGCAAGACCCCGCGCGCCTTCCGCCGTTGGCGGCTTCACATCAAAGGCGCGGACGTGATGGCCGCCTGCGGCAACCGCTTTCGCCGTCGGCAAGCCCATCTGGCCCAGGCCGATCCATGCGACCTTAATGAGCGTACTTCCTTCCATTCCGGTCACTCGCGTCGCGGATGAACCTGCAGCAAATTCCAACGGGAACGCCGATCGGACGTCAGGGTGGGGCAGCGGGGCGGTGGTTGAGGATGCCCGGGGCAGCGCCATCTTATCGTTCCCTGTCCCATGCACAGAATGGCGCGCTCGATCGCGTGAGGTTCAAGGGCACCCGGTGTGCCACGTCGCAGTTCACCGGGCGCAAGGGGCCTAGAGGCCTTTCACCGCCAGCGCTCGCTTCAATTCGCCGGCAAGCGGCCCCATGTCCTTGGGCGCGGCGCCATGCAGCAGAATTTCATCCGCACCCGCATCGAGATAGGCCATCAGTTGGTCGGCGCACTGCGCAGCCGTGCCCACCGCCGCGCCTTCGTCGATCCACTGCTGGGGAAGTATTTGGCCAACATCGACCAGTTCCTGCCGCGTATAGGCTTGATCCGCCGGCTTGCCGTTCAAGCGGGCGATCTTGGGATGAGCGCGGATCCGATCGAGCACCGACTTGTCCCACTCGTTGATCTCGACGATCAGGTCGCCAAAGCCGGGCAGTTCAAAATAGGTGATCGCCCGGCCGCGCACAACTGCGTCTTCCTCGTCCTTGGGCAGATCGGGGGCAACGATGATGTTGTGGAAGATGCGCACCGACATCGGATCGCGTCCCGCCTTTTCGGCGGCATCACGAACGATTCTCGCGCTGTTGCGCACACCTTGGGGCGAAACGAACGGGTGCAGCAGCACGCCATCGCAGTGGGTGCCGGCAAATTCGAGCGACTTGGGTCCAATGGCGGTGAAAATTACCGGCGGCGGCGGGCCGTCGTGCTTGTCGGTCAGCTTCAGCATGGGGAATTTGCCCATGATGCCCTCGTAAGTCACCGTCTCGCCCGCCCACAAGCGTTTCATGATCGAGATGGTATCGGCCAGGCGTTCCATCGTGATCGCCGGCGAACCCAGCATCTTCATGTAAGCGGGCACGGCGCGCGCGAACATCACGCGGAAACGGTCGCCCGAAAGCGCCTGCATCAGGTTGGCCGTGCTGGCGGTCACGATGGGATGGCGCATGGTGGCATAGAACGTGCCGGTAATGCGAATCTTCGTCGTCACCTGGCTCACCGCGCCGGCCAGTACCGCTGGTTCCTTCAAGGCAAAGCGTTCCGAAATCCACACACAGCCCAAGCCGATCCGCTCCGCCTCGATCGCCTCTTCGATCCCGCGGCGCGGATCGCTGACGCGCCCGGGGAGAATATAGGTTCCGAACTTGTCGAATAGCGCCTGTGCGCCGGGCTCGCTGACGGTCATTTCTGGCCTTCCTTTCTGTACTCACAGTCCCGTGAAAGGCGTCGCTAGTAAAGCCGCCTGCCCTCGGACAGGGTCCGGGTAACTTTCCCTCACTACCACCCGCCGGCCTCGCGCTGCCATCGCCAGAACTTGGCGGATTCACCCGGCGCCGCCTGACCGATTCAGCGTCATCGCATAATCCAGAGACGTAATCTGTCTGCCTTCGTTTTAGCAATCGGCAACCAGTCCAAAGACTGCGACGTGCATCACATCGCCCATGTCGCCGGGTTCGAGGACGACATCGGCCAAGTGGTGCCACCACTGGCCGGTGCCGCGCCCAGGCGCTGTCTTAAGCGTCCACCTGGCGATGATGCTCGGCGCGATCTCCGCTGCAGCATCGCCCGTTGCGCCGCCATCCGAAAGGTACGGGTCAATCCGCGACTTGCATGAATGCTTTGAGATCCGCGTAATGCGGCTTGTGGATCAGTCCGCCGCCCGAGATCGAGATGCTTTCGGCGGTGATGTAGCGCGGTTCATCCGAAGCCAGGAGCGCCATCAGCGCGGCGCTGTCGTCCGGCGGATTGTCGCCCTCGAAGACTTCGGTCAGGAACACGTTGCCAAATGCAAGACATCTCGGCCTCCGCCGCTCGAGCGCCGGTTCGACCTATTGGATCACGCCGGGCGGCAGATAGAGCGTGCTCCCCGAATAGAGGGGTTAGTTTGACGAGATCACGTTCTCGTCGGACCAGTTGCCTTCATGACCAATCAGCGTGGCCGCGACCGCGCCACCCCGCTTCAACGAACGGCGACATCAATCGCCTGGCCTGGTTTGGCCGGCCCTGGCTGCGTTCACTTTCGCCCTTGCGGCCTCGATCTCCCTGAACAGGGCCGTGGTATTTCCCGCACCTGCGTAGAACAGCAGAAAATGCGGATTCAATTCCAGCTGCTCATCTGTGAGTTCGTTGTTGAGCAATGCGCCGGTTACTTGTGTCACAATCAGATCGGCCCAGCCCAGCATGGTCGTCAGCCCGAGCACCATCAGCCGTTTCGCGCGAATGCTAAGGGCCGGGTCCACCCACAGATTGCCAAATCGGTTCGTGACGATTTCCTGATTGAAGCGATGATCCTTGTACGGCTCCATCATCGTGGGAAATCCCGCGCCATAAACGGCATCGACGATTTCAAGGCCTTGATTCCAAGCCTGTCCGTTCGTGGTCAAGCGCGACTCTCCTGTCGATTGGGCGGGATCAGGCTTCGGCCTGCGTGTCCATCATCTGGCGCATGGTTTCGCCAGACACGCCGATCTGGTCGGCGATATAGAGCATGTCCCAATATTCGCGCCAGAAAACGATGCGGTCGTCTTCGTCCAAGGTGAAGATCCCGGCGACGCTGGTGATGATTTCCTTGTCACCGTCGAGCAGGCGGACGCGGTCAACGCGCTCGGTGAAGACCGTGTCGCCAGAGCTGGCAATGTTGAGCAGATCGCAATCGCAGTCCTTGTAAATGCGATACTGGCGCTCGGCCTCCCGGCAAATGCCGTCCGCGCCATGAACGACGTTGGCCTGCGGCACAACCGCCTGCCAGCGCGCATCGGGCGCAAGCGCAGCACAGATCTTTTCGAGATCGAGCTTGGCGGTGTGAAACAGCGCCAGAAATGCCCTTACTGCAGATTCCTTGCTGTTCGACATCGCTCGCTCCATCCTCCCGCTGCGGGTTTGGGCCGACAAGCGGTCTTGGACAGTCGGGCGAACGCATCACACCTTCCCATCAGCAGGGTTCAATCCC
>JAJXVK010000189.1:799-6481 GCA_021782155.1 Pseudomonadota bacterium | reverse complement strand
GCAGAAAGCCTTCGCCAAGCGCTGCGGCAGCTACTACGCGCTCACCGCAGTCAACGCGCTGCACACGCTCAACGACATGACGGGATTCCCCTGCATGCGCCTCGACACGCTGTGGGAAGCCGAGCGCGACGCCGCCCCGCTCGCCTCGCCCGAGGACAAGGCGGGGCTCAAGGCGCGACTGCTCGACCATGTCGAAACGATCCAGCATCCCGATATCCGCTCACTCTATCGCCGCGACCTGATCGAGCGCTTCGACGCCTACGCCTACCCGCCGCGCGAACGCCAGTTCCGTGAACGTCAGCCGCGCGGCGCTTCCTCGTGGCGCGCGCCGGCTCCGCCGATGCCGCCCGAGGCGCGTGAAAGGCTGCGGCGGGTGGGAAGTGGCGACGGCCTGCTCGCGGCGGTGATCGCCGGAGTGATCGCCCACCCCGGCGCGATCCCGCGCCACGCCGAGACGCTGGCGCGCCTGGAACCGGCCGACCGGGCGCTCGCAGCGACTATCGATATGCTGCTCGATCTCGCCGAACGTGCCGAACCGCTTGAAACGGACGGGCTGCTGACCATATTAGCCGAACGTCGGCTGAGGGTGCCGCAGCCTGCCGACTATGCGGGCATGCGATTCGGCTTCCTCGATCCCGATGGCGATGGCGCCGGCGAAGAACTCGCCGAGGCGATCGCGTTGCTGGTCGAAAGGCCGGCGATCGAAGCGGCTCTGGTCGAGGCGACCCGCCGCTTCGAAAACGAACTTTCCGACGAAGCCTTTGCCGAGCAGCAAAGGCTTCGCGAACGAAAGCTGGCCTTCGAGGCCCGCTTGAGGCAAATGGCAAGCGCCCGCGCGGGGCTGGAATAGGTGTACTGAACGAGCGATGGCTTCGACCCAAGAAACCGACAGCGGCGATGCACCGCTGATCGACCTCAACGACGCTTCCATCAAGAAGCTGATCGCCCGCGCCAAGCGACGCGGCGTGATCACGGTCGATGAACTCAACGAGGCCCTGCCGCAGGACCAGATGTCGTCCGAGCAGATCGAGGACATCATGGCCGCGATCTCGGAGATGGGCGTTAATATCGTCGAATCGGACGAGGACGCGGTCGACCAGGACGACCAGGGCGTCGACGAGATCGACGATTCGAACGATGACGACGGTTCGCCCCGTCCCCAGGTCGAAGCGAAGAAGAAGGAAACGATCGAACGCACCGATGATCCGGTGCGCATGTACCTGCGCGAAATGGGCGCGGTCGAACTGCTCAGCCGCGAAGGCGAAATCGCCATCGCCAAGCGCATCGAGGCTGGCCGCGACACGATGATCATGGGCCTGTGCGAAAGCCCGATCACCTTCCACGCGATCATCCTGTGGTCCGAAGCGCTCAACAACGGCGAGATGCAGCTGCGCGAGATCCTCGACCTCGACGCGATGCTGTCGAAGGAACCCGCGCCCGAAAACCTCTCCGAAGACGGCGAGCAAGACGACGACGGCGAGATCTCGGAAAAGACCGCCGGTCCTTCGTACAAGGAAGAGGACGACGTCGAGGAAGAGGAGGAAACCTCCGAGGAAGAGGACGACGAAGACGGCCTGCGCGAACGGCGCGCGCGCCAGTCGGACGACGACGAGGAGGACAACACGCTCTCGCTCGCGCAGATGGAAGCACAGCTCAAGCCTGAAGCGCTCGACAAGTTCGCGACCATCACCGACCTGTTCCGCAAGTTCGAGAAGATCCAGGCTGAACGGCTCGACGCGCTCGGTGCGGGCAACGCTTTCCAAGGCTCGAAGGAAAAGCAGTACCAGCAGCTGCGCGAGGATCTGACCGCGCAGGTCGAGAGCGTGCAGTTCCATGCGACCAAGATCGAGTTCCTGGTCGACAATCTCTATGCCTTCAACCGCCGCCTGACCGCGCTGGGAGGGCAGATGCTGCGGCTCGCCGAGCGCTACAAGGTGCCGCGCAAGGACTTCCTCGACAGTTACATCGGGCGCGAGCTCGACGAGGGCTGGCTGCAGGCGCAGGCCGGCAAGGACAAGAAGTGGGCCGCTTTCGCCGATGGCGAGATCGAAGCGGTCGAGCGCATCCGCGCGGAGATCGCCGACATCGCGGCGGCCACCGGCATGTCGCTGGGCGAGTTCCGCCGCATCGTCAACATGGTCCAGAAGGGCGAGCGCGAGGCGCGCATCGCCAAGAAGGAGATGGTCGAGGCAAACCTGCGGCTCGTGATCTCGATCGCCAAGAAGTACACCAACCGCGGGCTGCAGTTCCTCGACCTGATCCAGGAAGGCAACATCGGCCTGATGAAGGCGGTCGACAAGTTCGAGTACCGCCGCGGCTACAAGTTTTCGACTTACGCCACATGGTGGATCCGGCAGGCGATCACCCGTTCGATCGCCGATCAGGCGCGCACGATCCGCATCCCGGTGCACATGATCGAGACGATCAACAAGCTGGTGCGCACCAGCCGCCAGTTCCTCCACGAGCAGGGCCGCGAGCCCACGCCCGAGGAGATGGCAGAGCGCCTCTCGATGCCGCTCGAGAAGGTGCGCAAGGTGATGAAGATCGCCAAGGAGCCGATCAGCCTCGAAACGCCGATCGGCGACGAGGAGGATTCGCATCTCGGCGATTTCATCGAGGACAAGAACGCGATCATCCCGGTCGATGCCGCGATCCAGGCGAACCTCAAGGAAACCGTCACCCGCGTGCTCGCCAGCCTCACCCCGCGCGAGGAGCGCGTGCTGCGCATGCGCTTCGGCATCGGCATGAACACCGATCACACGCTCGAGGAAGTGGGCCAGCAGTTCTCGGTGACACGCGAACGCATCCGGCAGATCGAGGCCAAGGCGCTGAGGAAACTCAAGCACCCGAGCCGCAGCCGCAAGATGCGCTCGTTCCTCGACCAGTAGACAGAAGGGCCAGCGGCGCGCCTGGACGAACCGGCGGAGAGGACGGAGCCCTGTTGCCAGCAAGGGAGTTCTCGCCGTGCCGGTAGTCGCCATCGTCAGCCAGAAGGGTGGGTCGGGCAAGACCACGCTAGCCCTGCACCTTGGCGCCTGTGCCGCCTATGCGAAGAAGTCGGCCTGCGTGATCGACACCGATCCGCAGGCGACCGCCGCCGCATGGGGCGACTGGCGCGGCGAGTTCCTGCCCGAAGTGATCACGAGCCCGCCGGCGCGGCTTGGGCGCACCATCCAGAATGCGCAGAAGGGCGGCATTGAGTTCATCGTCATCGACACCCCGCCGCATGCCGAGGCGGCGACTCGCGAGGCGATCATGGCGGCCGATCTCGTGCTGATCCCTACCCGCCCGCGCGCCTTCGACCTCCACGCGCTAAAGCCCGTGGCAGACCTCGTCGCCTATGCGGGCAAGCCGGCTTACGTGGTGCTCAACGCGATGCCTTCCGGGGCCAAAGTGCTTGCAGCCGAAGCGGGAAAGGCGGCTGAAGACCTGGGGCTCGCAATGTGTCCGGTGTCGTTCGGAGACCGCGCCGCCTTCCACCGCTCATCGGCCAAAGGCGAGGTCGCACAGGAGATCGACCCCGAAGGCAAGGCCGCGAAGGAAGTCGAAGCCTTGTGGAAGTGGGTGAGGAAGCAGCTCGGCATCAAGGCGAAGGGCTGATCCCTGCCGCTCGCGCCGCCTTTGGGGGCCCATCCTGCTGTGGGCCACGGGGCGGCAGGACTCGCATTGCGACAAACTCGCGACTAAGGGGGCGGCAACGAGTCTCCATTCCCACTGCAAAGGCGCCGATCCCATGCGTATCGCCATCGCCTCGGACCATGCCGCGTTCGACCTGAAGGCCGAACTGCGCGAATATCTCATCGGTCTGGGACACGAGGTCGCCGACCTCGGACCGGAAACCGCCGACCGGGTCGATTATCCCGACTTCGGCTACAGGCTCGCCTCGGTCGTGGCCGACGGAACGGCGAAATATGGCGTGGCGCTTTGCGGGTCGGGCATCGGCATCTCGATCGCGGTCAACCGCAACCCCGCCTTGCGCTGCGCGCTGGTGAGCGAACCGCTCTCGGCGGCCCTCGCGCGCGAACACAACGATGCCAACTGCATTGCGATGGGCGCCCGGCTTACGGGTATCGACATGGCCAAGGCCTGTCTCGACGCCTTCCTCGCCACCGATTTCGCCGGCGGCCGCCACACTGGCCGCGTCGACAAGCTTTCCAACCCCGCCTTCGTCAAGGAAATCGCCCGATGACCAGCGCCGCAGCCACCCAGCAGGTCCGATCCTCGGGCTTCTTCACCGAACACCTTTCCACGGTCGATCCCGAGGTCCACGCCGCCATTCGCGGCGAACTGAAGCGCCAGCAGACCAAGATCGAGCTTATCGCGAGCGAGAACATCACCAGCCTCGCGGTGCTCGAGGCGACCGGTTCGGTGCTCACCAACAAGTACGCCGAAGGCTATCCCGGCAAGCGATACTATGGCGGCTGCGAATATGCCGACGTGATCGAGACGCTGGCGATCGAGCGGGCGAAGAAGCTGTTCGGCTGCCAGTTCGCCAACGTCCAGCCGAACTCGGGCAGCCAGATGAACCAGGCGGTGTTCCTGGCGCTGCTCCAGCCCGGCGACACCTTCATGGGGCTTGACCTGAACTCGGGCGGGCACCTGACGCATGGCTCGCCGGTCAACATGAGCGGCAAGTGGTTCAAGCCGGTCGCCTACGGCGTGCGGCCCGACGACCACCTGATCGACATGGACGAGGTCGCCCGCATCGCGCGCGAGCACAAGCCCAGGCTGATCATCGCCGGCGGCACCGCCTATTCGCGCGTGTGGGACTTTCCGCGCTTCCGCGAGATCGCCGACGAGGTTGGCGCGTACCTGCTGGTCGACATGTCGCACTTCTCCGGCCTCGTGGCGGGCGGCGCGCACCCCTCGCCCTTCCCGCACGCGCACGTGGTGACCACAACCACGCACAAGTCGCTGCGCGGACCCCGTTCGGGCGTGATCCTCACCGACGACGAAGACCTGGCCAGGAAGCTCAACACCGCGGTGTTCCCCGGCATGCAGGGCGGCCCGCTCGTCCATGTGATCGCGGCCAAGGCGGTGGCTTTCGGCGAAGCGCTCAAGCCCGAGTTCAGGGCCTATGCCCACCAGGTGGTGGACAACGCACGCGCGCTCGCCTCCTCGCTTCAGGAGAGCGGGCTCGCGATCGTTTCGGGCGGTACCGACAACCACCTGATGCTGGTCGATCTCACCCCCAAGGACGTGACCGGGAAGGCCGCCGAAAAGGGCCTCGATCGCGCCTGGCTGACCTGCAACAAGAACGGCATCCCCTACGACACGCGCTCTCCGTTCGTGACCTCGGGCATCCGTCTCGGCACGCCAGCGGGCACTACGCGCGGCTTCGGTGTCGCCGAATTCCGCACGATCGGCCAGCTGATCGCCGAAGTAGTCGACGGAATGTCGAGAAACGGCGACGAAGGCGATGGCCAGGTCGAACAGCGCGTGCGAGACCGGGTGGCGGAACTGTGTGACCGCTTCCCGATCTACCCGGAGATGTAACGATGGACGACCGCGATCCCGATCTCGCCACGCGCGCGATGGACGAGGCGAAGGCCATGGCCAGGCAGGGCATGGCGCACCCCAGCACCAAGCCGGTGCTGATCGGCACCGCGATCGGCGCGGCGGCGGGCGCGGTATTGCCCGTCGTCTCGATCCCGCTCGGCATGGTGGTCGGAGCGGGAATCG
>JAJXVK010000189.1:0-789 GCA_021782155.1 Pseudomonadota bacterium | reverse complement strand
CGCGTTCTGGCAGAGGATCAAGCGATAAGCCGATGCGTTGCCCGTTCTGCGCCCATGACGACAGCCAGGTAAAGGACAGCCGGCCGAGCGAGGACAACACCGCGATCCGCCGACGGCGCCAGTGCGAAGGCTGCGGCGCGCGCTTCACCACGTTCGAGCGCGTGCAGCTGCGCGAGATCGTGGTGGTCAAGAGCGACGAAGCGCGCGAACCCTTCAACCGCGCCAAGATCGAGACCAGCGTCGCGCTCGCCTGCCGCAAGCGCGGCATCGCGCAGGAGCGGCTCGACCAGCTCGTCTCGGGCATCCAGCGCCAGATCGAGACGATGGGCGAAAGCGAGGTCCGCGCGCAGGCGATCGGCGAGATGGTCATGGAAGGCCTGCGCCAGCTCGACAGCGTCGCCTACATCCGCTTCGCCAGCGTCTACCGCGACTTCACCGAAGCGCGCGACTTCGAGGAATTCGCCAGCACGGTGCGCGAGGTCGGCGGGTCTTGAGCAATCCTCCGGTCATCGTCCTCGTCCGGCCGCAGCTGGGCGAGAACATCGGCAAGGCGGCGCGCGCGATGCTCAACTTCGGGCTGACCGAGATGCGCCTTGTTTCGCCGCGCGACGGCTGGCCCAACCCCTCCGCCGGCCCGGCCGCCTCAGGCGCAGACGTTGTGCTGGAGAACGCGCGGGTGTTCGAGAGCGTGGCCGAAGCGGTCGCCGACTGCGCCAACGTCTATGCCACCACGGTGCGCAAGCGCGGCGTGACCAAGCCGGTGATGACCCCCGAAGAGGCGGCGCGCAC
>JAJXVK010000188.1 GCA_021782155.1 Pseudomonadota bacterium | reverse complement strand
GCCGCTCCGCGAGCGTTGCGGCAGTCTTCTCGCCGCGTAGATGTGCCACGACCGGCAGCAGAGCCCGCGTCAGCCGCTCGATGCCACCTCGGGTCGCAGCGAAGTGGTCGCGCACAACTGAGATGTCACGCCGGATGGCGCGCGCATATTGCTCCTCCGTCGGACCCGACGTCGTCCCGGTGAACCCCTCGCGCATGAGGCGCCCGAGCATCTGCTCGAGCGTGTTGCGCCTCGCGCCCACGAGTTTGGTCAGCGCCGGCGCGGCGTCAATCAGGAGTTCGAGGTCGATCGGGCCGCCGCCGACGACCAGGGTCGGCGTCTTGGCGTGCGCGACGGGTTGGAGGCGATCGTCGCCCCGCGCGACCACCTCATGGCCGTTGATGACGAGCGCAAAGCTTGCGCAGTGGTGCACGCGCACCAGCCGCAGTCGGCGCTCGAGTTCTTCGGGAGGCAACGTGCGAAGCTCCAGTGGATCGCCAAGATACTCGTGGGCGAAAACAGCAGCGTCCGCGAGCCAGGTGCGGTCACCCGAGACCAACAATGGGTCGTGCGAGTTCACGGCGAATTCGCTTCCGTCCACGATGAGCCGAACGTCGCCGGCATCCGCCAGCCGTGCCGTGAAGCCTCCCGTCGCTTCGACCAACTCGCGCACTGCGTCCGCGTCGGTCTCTCCAATATCGAGCACCGCCTCACCGCGGTCGGCGAGCGCTCGGGCGGCAAAACCTTGCCGCTCGGACGTCACATGGACGGTGGGCTTACTGATGGGGTCGGACGGGAGTACGTCGAGTCCGCCCATCCGCTCGATGACCAAAGGCAGCGATTTCGGCAGCGCGAGCCTGCCCTCGGCTACATCGCTCCAGGCTCGGCGCAGTTGGTCGCGCAAGTCGCGGCGCTCGGCCGCGGAGAGATCGTCGAGTGCGGCGGCGAGCGAAGCCAGTCGCTCGGGCGCGGTCGCCGCGCGCGACCAGTCGCGCAGTCCGATCCGAGGATCGAAGAGGATCGGGGGCAACCCGCCCCTGCTGCCGGGCTCGGCCGCGAACCGGGTCGTGCATCGAGGCGGGATGTGGCGGGGAGCCGTGGTCGACCAGCTCGCACGAGGAGGGGCGAAGACGATCTCGTCGCGCCGCACGCTCGCGACCCAGGCGGCTTCGTCGAGGAAGACGGCGATTGGAGTGGGCAATACTACGCGGTTCCATCCCTTGTCGTGCTCGACGGTGAAACTGAAGTGGGTGTCCTCATACTCGCGCAGATAGGCGACGATCAGGTCCGACAGCGCCTCCCGGGCGGATTGCGGCAGATCTGCATGCTCAAGCTGTCCGGGCAAACGCCAGAGCGCTCCCTTAAGGTTGTAATTGGTATATGGATTCGCGAACGAAATGTCGTGAACCCGCGCCACCCAGCGCTCGTCGAGCCCGAGTGCCGGCTTGCCCGACAAGAGTAGCGGACGCCACAGTCCGCTGGGCGTGCCGGCTGTCTGCATCTCGCCCGCGACCGGGCGCAAACCGTCGACGAGGCCGAGCAGGATCAGGAATCGGAGCCATTCCTCCTTGCGATCCTCGGACGAGGATTTCGGCCAATCCGCGAAGCTGACGAGCAGCCGCTCGCGTTGGCGTGCGCAGTCGGGTGATGCTGCTGCCGCGTCGTGCAGATACTGCTCAAGCATCCGACCGAGCGGCGTCCAGACCGCCGATGCGATCGCGTCGGGGGCGGCGTGCCACCCGCCGAGCGTCGGCACGAACAGCTCGGCACCGCGTAGCGCGTCGTCGACGGGCTTGCCTCCGCCCGAACGCCAGACCTTGAAGGACCAAAGGAGCGCCTCGCCGCGTTGCAGGCTTGTTGGAGTGGTCCCGAGCGCACCCCTGATCCCGCCGAGTATTTCGAGGGGGTCATAGCGCCTGAGCAGGCCCCCCTTCTCTAACGCGCGCAAGGTCGCATCGCCCAGTTTGATACGTTCGTGCAAGAAGCGGAACTTGCGAGCGAGTGAGGACGGCGGGCTCGGCGGTCCATCGCCGCGCCGCCTTCGCCCGGTCCGCACGCGTACAAACACTGGCGGTGCGTTGTCGGTACCCTTGGCCGTGGCAGCGAGCGGCTTACCGTCGCCGCTAATGAGAATCTTCCTTCCCTCCAGCGCCGACAGCCGCGCGCCGGCGGCGGCGAAGAGCGCGACCACGTCGTCGAAGAAGCTGTCCCAGCGTGCCGTCGATCGCCGCCGTTCTGCGGCGAGGGCAAGCGCGACAGCCTCCGTCCAACCGGCAAGCTTATCCTCGCCAGGTTGAAGCGAGAGTGACACCGCCGCGGCGAGCGCGCTGATCCGTGCGAGCCGTGCGTCGCCAAGCGCAGACGGGACGATTGCGGCCCCGGCGACCTCGGCGAGCCTCTCAGGCGTTAGCTGCCTCGTCCTGACGTCGGGCCAAGCGTAGAGCGTGTCGAACGCTGCTCTGGAAGCGGGGCCGCCCGATACGATCGGCCAGATGGCGGCTTTGGCGAGTGGACGCTTGAGCGCCGCGAACGCCCCGCTTATCCGCTGCAGATGCTGAGCGGACCATGCCGCCAAGTCGACGACCACGGTGGGGGGCAGGTTAAGCCCGCCGTCGACGATGGCGAGGGCGGCAGCAGCAGCGGTTAGTGCCGCGGCGTCTAGAAGATACTTGTTGAGCGCCAGTTCGGGCTTGATCGACCGCCGATCGATGTCCGAGAAGAACGGCGCATCGATGTGCCCGACGATCGGTGACACGGAGCGCTCATCCATGGGTAGAAAGTTGAAGAGGCGGCCCAGGCCGGCCTCGACGCCTGCCAGCGGAACTGCGACGGAGACAACAGCGTCGCCGCGCCAGTCGAGCCAGCGCTTGAGCGGCGGCGCGGCGGCAATGCTATCCCGTACCGCGCGGAGCAGTTCCGGCTTTGGCAATATCCGCCGCGCTACGAGGTAGACCTCCCCTGCCCCGAGCGTGACGCGCGTTAGGCTCGTATCTGACGGGAGCGTATCGGCGGCGATCGGCTCGACTTCCCGCGTCAGCCGGCGCTCGACAATGATCGTGCTCGCTGTCCGGACCGACACTTCGAGACTTCCGATCCGGTCGAGGAACAGGAGGACCGGCGCTCCGGCATCGATCACTGCCTCAACCTGCGCCCGCGCGAGGGCGACGGTATGAGCCGATCGGAGTGGCAGCGCGATCACTGTAGCATAGCCGCCGCGGGCGAGTTCCATGATGCCTTCGGACTGGTCGGGCACGGCGACTGGAATGAGGTAGCGCGGGATGTTCCCCGCAACGCTCTCCGCCATGTCACTGCTCGCACCGAGGCCGGCCAGTCCCGCCGCGATCTCGTCAAGGCGTGCGAACCGAAAGCAATAACCCTCGAACCGCTCTGCTGGACCCGCGACTGCCGCGGAATAGACACGGACGTCGTCGGTCAGCGCTTCAACGCTCCGGAAGCCGAGGCCCTTGTTGCCGATGCCCTCGCCAATCTGCTTGTCGCTGGTACCGATATTCCGGAGCGCGTTGAGGTTCGACGTGGTGAACGGGCGTCCCCGATTGGCGACTAGCAGCTCGCCGCGGTCGTCAGCCTCGATCGTCAAGCGGACCGCGATCTCGCCGGGCTCGCCTGGTGGATGAGCGTCGTGGGCATTCTGGACTAGCTCGAAGAGAACGCGATCGCCATACTGCGTACCGATGACGTCGTTCAGGCTCTTGAGGCTCTCGTAGACCTTCAGTCCGCGCCGTCGGGCGTCGAACGCGTGTAAGAGCTGCGAGGCAGCCAAGGCAGCCAAGTCCTGGCGGTTCTCGTCGAGCTGCTCCTCTCCCGGCCAGCTGGCCTCCGTCCCCTCCTCGTAGTCGGCCACCGTTCCCCCGCGATCTGCAACCGGGGGCTCGTCAGCCGCACCCCACATTGCGAGGGACTGTGCCAGCCGTTATTGGACAAGGACAGAGGCAAACGAGCAAACCAAGCCGACGACCGTCTGCGACACCTTTCGAGGAAGGCGAGATGTAGGGAAGACGAAATTCCCCTTCCTCGCAACTTTTGGTAGTGGACCATTGGCCAGCCACCAGTCCGTTCCGGCATGGTGGCCGCGCAAGCGGATCTTCCGCAATTGACTGAGAGCCGTCAGTTGTTGCTCCCTGGTGTCTGCTTTCCCGTTTCGCCTCCTCCATAGCGGTCGGGCCGCTACCGGCCATACTACGCTGAGCGGGCGATGTCCGCCTTTTAGATCCTCCGTCGAAAAGCAGGCAGACCGCTCCCCGCTCGTTGCAGTAGTCCGAACCGGGACGAAGCGTCAGATTTTCACCACCAGGTTCCTCCGGCGCGACCTGGAAGCTCTGCGCCTCGGCGAGGCATCAGATGCCGAGCCCTCGATCCCGGCCGAGCTGCCAGGAGATCCCGCCGTCGGTGACGAGGCCGACGACCTCGCGGCCAAGGCTGCGCTCGATCACCGGCCGCCAGGGGACCAGGGTGAATTCCTGGCCGTTCTCGACCAGGGCGTAGCGGCCGGAGGCGAGCTGGATCGCCTCGCGGTAGGTGCCGCGGATCGTGTCGCCGGACGCCGCCATGCGGAACGGCACGGCGCGCGACGTCGCCAGTTCACCACCGGCGCGCGCGAGTTCGCGGCGCTCCAGCGTCGCGAGAAGGTCCCGGCGATAGCGCACGCCCCCGTCCGCGTCCCGGCGCGCATCGCCGTGGCTGAGGTGATGCTGGCGGCGGCGCTCAAGGGCGACTTCGACCTCCAACCCGAACCCGCCTTGCGCGACCTGCACCGGGTCGCGGGCCAGAAGTTGGCGGTCGAGCCAGGTCCCCCCGTCGCTACGGATCTGGGTTTCCAGATCGAGCGCGGACAGCACGCGCAGGCTCGGCATCTGACTGCGGCCCGTGTCGTGGCGAGCAGCCCGCTGTTCGAGATCGGCCGGGATGCGCCAATGGTCGGCGTCGAGCCGCTGGACCGCGCCGGCGCGGCGCAGCGCCTCCAGGCGGCGGACATGCGCTTCGACATAGGCCTCCGGATCGGCGATGCCGGGATCGGCGCGCGCGGTGGCGAGGTGGTCTGCGGGCCGATAGATGCCGGCGGTCCTGTGCGCCAGGTCGGCGATGTTCCGGTCCGCGGCGCGCGGCGCTCCGCGTTCCGCTGCAAGCTCCACGATGGCCCCGATCGGCGGGTTGGCGGCATCCGCGCCGGCGGCTGGGACCTCGACGTAGTGGACCCGCCCGTCGAGGCCATCGACGATCAGATGCACCCGATCGCCCAGTTCGTCGCCGCCAAGCCCCCGCCCCAGCAGCCGCCCGGTGATCGGTGTGGTGAGCGGCTCGCGGAGGTCGTGGATCGCGAACTGCTCGGCGCCTCGTTCCGCACCATGGCGGGTCAACGCATGGTGCATCGTCTTGATGATGTCCCCGCGTTCCCCGAGAGCGCGCAGCGTCTCCTCCATGCCGGGAACCAGACGCCAGCGGCCGGTGGCGATCTCCTCGGCCAATCCCAGCCGCTCCAGGGCGTGCAGCCGGCCGATCCGTAGCTGCCGCCGGTCGACGTCGGAGCGCGGCTCCCCGACGGCGGTGCGAAGGTCGATCACGCCACCCGCCGCATTACCGGCCTCGCGCAGCAGCGCCCGATCGATCCGGGTCAGCCGTTCCTGGTCGATCTCGCGCACGAGCTTCGCCTGTCGCTCCATCGTGCTTTCCGGGCCGAGCTCTATGGTGACCAGCTCCGATGCGCGCTCCCGGATTCCGTGGGCCAGATAGGCTCCGGCGACCACCAGGTTCTCGCCGGCCTCATCGACGCCGCGGATGACGATGTGCGTGTGCGGGTGGGCGGTGTTGAAGTGATCGACCGCAACCCAGTCGAGGCCGGTGCCGAGGTCGCGCTCGACCTGCCGCATCAGATCGCGGGTGAAGGCGCGGAGGTCGGACATCTCGGCCCCGTCCTCGGCGGCCACGATCAGGCGGAACTGACGCGGGTCGCCCTCCGAGCGATCAAGAAAGGCGCGGCCGTCGGCCCGGTCCACTGTGGCGGAGTAGAGCTGACCGGGGGAACCCTCACGGGTGACGCCGTCCCGCTGGAGGTAGCGCAGATGCACCGCCGCCGCGCGGCTCCCGGCGCGCATCTTCACGTAGCGTGCTTTGACGACGACTCGGCGTGCGCCGGGCCGCGCCTGCGACCAGCCCCGTGGTGAGGCTGCCCGCCCGCGCGCGAACGCTGCGCCTCTGCCGCGCTTGGCGGGGAGATCGGCGAGGCTCCGCGCGCCCGCAGGTGGCCCACCAGCGGATGATCGCGCGAGTGCGCCGGCGCGAGAAATCGCGCGCTTGATCAGCGTTGCCGCCAGCACCCTCCGGTGATCCCGGCTGCGCGTGCGGCCGAGGCGCGGGCGAAGGCGCGGGTCATCGTCGGGGCGAGCCATGCTCCAAGATGGACACCTCGAACAACCCTGATTTTTCCGTTGTTCGGGAGCGGCGTGGAGCGGATTGCCGCGTTGCGGCCGCTGATGGCGCTGATTTCAGCGGTA
>JAJXVK010000187.1 GCA_021782155.1 Pseudomonadota bacterium | reverse complement strand
GAGCGGCACTGAGCCGCCGCCGCGAGCGCATCTGGTCGGCCTGGACGGTCATCGCCTGCGGTCTTCCGGCCTATTCGTGGCTGAAGATGTCTTTGTCCGCCCAGCCGGCGACATCGAGCAGCGCGCGCGTGGGCAGGAAATCGTAGCAGGCCTGCGCCATCGCGGTACGCCCTTCGCGCGCCAGCCGCTCGACGAGAATCGCGTGCATCGCGTGGAGGTGGCGCACGTCGGACGCGGCATATTCCTGCTGTGCGTCGGTCAGGCTCGGGGCGCCCCAGTCGCTCGACTGCTGCTGCTTGGAAATCTCCTTGCCGAGCAGTTCGCGCACGAGGTCCTTGAGGCCGTGGCGGTCGGTGTAGGTGCGCACCAGCTTCGAGGCGATCTTGGTGCAGAACACCGGCGCCGCCATGACGCCGAGGTAATGATGGATCGCGGCAAGGTCGAAGCGGGCGAAGTGATAGAGCTTGAGCCGCGCGGGATCGGCCAGCACCGCCTTGAGGTTGGGCGCGTCGAAGCTGCTGCCCGCGCCGAAGCGGACCAGGTGCTCATCCCCCCCGCCATCGGAAATCTGCACCACGCACAAGCGGTCGCGAGGGGTGATGAGCCCCATCGTCTCGGTGTCGACGGCGACCGGCCCCGGGGCCAGCACATCGCCGGCGGGCAGGTCTGCTTCATGAAGGTACACGGCCATTGTGCGGCCTTAGACCGTGCTCGTGCGCTTGGAAAGTCCGCTGGAGCCGTCACCGGTGCTCAGGCGCGCCCGATGCTGGTATAGGTGAGCCCGGCGGCTGCGGCATCGGAAGGTTCGTAAACGTTGCGCAGGTCCACCAGCACCGGCGCCCTGGCCAGTTCGCGCACCCGCGCCAGGTCGAGCGCGCGGAACGCGTCCCATTCGGTGACCAGCACGACCGCGTCGGCCTCCTCGATCGCCGCGTAGGCGCCAGTCGTCATCGTGACCCCGGGCATCAGCGGCGCGGCCAGTTCCATGCCTTCGGGGTCGTAGGCGGCGACATTGACGCCCGCGTCGGCGAGCGCCTGGGCGATCGCGATCGATGGCGCGTCGCGCATGTCGTCGGTGTTGGGCTTGAAGGTCAGGCCGAGCAGCGCGACCTTCTTGCCACGCGCGGCGTCCTGCCCGCCCAGCGCCTCGATCACCTTGCGGCCCATCGCGCGCTTGCGGCTATCGTTCACCTTGACCACCGATTCGACGATGCGCAGCGGCGAATCGTAGTCTTCGGCGGTCTTGAGCAGCGCCAGCGTGTCCTTGGGGAAGCACGAGCCGCCATAGCCCGGCCCGGCGTGGAGGAACTTCGCGCCGATGCGGTTGTCGAGCCCGATGCCGCGCGACACGTCCTGCACGTCCCCGCCGACCTTCTCGCACAGGTCCGCGATCTCGTTGATGAAGGTGATCTTGGTCGCAAGGAAGGCGTTCGCCGCGTACTTGATCAGTTCCGAACTGCGCCGGCTGGTGAACAGGATCGGCGCGCGGTTGAGGAACAGCGGGCGATAGACCTCGCGCATCACGCCGCGCGCCCATTCGTCCTCGGCGCCGATGACGATGCGGTCGGGGCGCTTGAAGTCGCTGATCGCCGCGCCTTCGCGCAGGAATTCGGGATTCGACACCACGGCGAAGCGCACCGCTGTGCCCGAATCGCGGATGATCCGCTCGACCTCGTCGCCGGTGCCGACCGGAACGGTCGACTTGGTGACGACCACCGCCGGGCCGGTGAGTTGGGCGGCCACTTCGTCCGCGACGGCATAGACGAACGACAGGTCGGCATGTCCGTCGCCGCGGCGCGAAGGCGTGCCCACCGCGATGAAGATAGCCTGCGCGCCGCCGATCGCGCTGGCAAGATCGGTCGAGAACGACAGCCGCCCGGACTTGACGTTGGCGGCGACGAGTTCGGCAAGTCCGGGTTCGTAGATCGGCATGACGCCGGCCTTCAGCCGATCGATCTTGCTGGCATCCTTGTCGATGCAGACCACGTCGTGGCCGAAGTCGGCGAAGCACGCGCCCGAGACCAGGCCGACGTAACCCGAACCAACCATTGCGATCTTCACGATGAATTCTTCCTCTGATGTACGGCCCGAAGGCGGCGCGGCCGGCACGGCGAAGCGCCGGGAATGAGCGCCGGTAGCAGCCGCGGGACGGATCAGGCAATTGCTTTGGAGGCCAAATGTTACAGGCGGTTGTCCACCGGCTCGCGCGAAGTCCGCTTGCGAGCCGCGCGGCCGCGCAGCTAGACGGGCGGCGATGTCGTCGTCCCTGCCCCAAAGCTGGCGGCCTGCGCTCGAACCGGTGCTGGCCTCGCGGCCATTGCGCTCGCTCGGCGGCTGGCTGCGCGCCGAGGAGGACGCAGGCAAGACGATCTACCCGCCGCGTGGAAGCCGGCTCGCCGCGCTCGACCTCACGCCGCTGGATGACGTGCGCGTGGTGATCCTCGGACAAGACCCCTACCATGGCCCCGGCCAGGCCCACGGACTCGCATTCTCGGTGCCGCAGGGCGTGCGCGTGCCGCCGAGCCTGGTGAACATCTACAAGGAATTGCAGAGCGATCTCGGCATCCCGCCCGCCGGGCACGGCAACCTCGAGAACTGGGCGCGGCAGGGCGTGCTGCTGCTCAACAACGCGCTGACGGTCGAGGCGGGACAGGCCGGATCGCACCAGATGAAAGGCTGGGAGGCGTTCACCGACGCGGCGGTCGCCGCGGTCGCCGCGCGCGAAGCGCCCAGCGTGTTCATACTGTGGGGCAGCCACGCGCAGAAGAAGGCGGCGCGCATCCCCGAACTGAACTCGGACAGGCACCTCGTTCTGCGCAGCCCGCACCCGAGCCCGCTATCGGCCCACGCCGGCTTCTTCGGCAGCCGCCCGTTCGGCAAGGCCAACGCATTCCTCGATCAACAGGGGCGTGGCTCGATCGACTGGCGGGTCTAGGCGAGCGTCGCCAGCCCCGACAACACAATCCGCACCAGGTCGGCCTGTCCGCGCGCGCCGGTCTTGGCGTAGATCCGCTTCGAATAGTTGCGCGCCGTCTCGCTGGTGAGCCGCAGCCGGGCGCCGGCCTCGACGATCGTCTCGCCGCGTGCCAGCGCCTCGGCCAGCGCGGCCTCGTTGGCGGAAAGTCCGTAAAGCGCGGCCAGCACTTTTGCCGCTTTGCCGCCGGGAGACGGTGCACCGCACCGGACATGCCCGATTGCCGCCACCGGGGGGGCCAGCGCCGGTGCCGGCCCGGCCGGGCGCAACAGCACCGCGAGGTTTCCTCCGGATTGGACACGCACGCTCCGGGCCGCCGCCGAAGCGTCCCCGGCCATCGCCGCGCAGGCCTGCTCGACCAACCGCGTCGGCTCGGGCGCGAGCGCGAGGCGGCGTCCGGTGGCAAGCATTTCGCCCAACACGCTCTCCGAGGCACTGTCCGCTTCGAGCACGCGCGCCTCGCGGTCGAAGGCGAGCGTCCCAATGCCGAGCAGGGCCAGCGCGTGTTCGGCGGTGTCCACCCGGCGCTGCAAGGCATGCATGGCGGCTAGCGTGTGCAGGGCTGCCTCGAGATGGGGCACCAGCGCCGACAGCAGCGCGCTGTCAGCGGCCCGGAATTCCTGTCGGGCGGCGAACAGAACGAGCGCCGCCGTCAACTCGGATCGCGGTGCGGTGCGGACCATGCGCGCATCCTTGACGTTGGCCTCGACCAGGGCCGCACGCTGGGCCTGCCGGTGCTCTCCGGGCTGTGGTTCGCGGAATTCGTCGAGCGCATAGACGCGTCCCGGACGCAGCCCCGCCAGCGGGACAAGGCCCGAATCGGCGAGACGCGCGATGCCGGACGCGGTCATCGGGTGCGGTCCGCCGCTGACCTCCAGCACCGGCCCGGCGCCGCGCTCGCCGCGAGTGACGACCAGCGAAACCCCGTCCGCGCCGGTGCGCGCGGCCAGCCTGCCGGCAAAGCGATGCCATGGAAATTCCTCGTGGATTCCCTCCGCGAGCGGCAGCAGAAGCTCGCGTTCGTCGGTCGTAACCAGGCTCATGGAAATTTGCTCCCATATGGGAGGTTCGCGGTCAAGCCCAGGCCGTCATCTCTTGCGGCATGACAGCTCCACTCACCCATCTCCAGCGCCTCGAGGCCGAGGCGATCCACATCATGCGCGAAGTCGTTGCCGAGGCGGAGCGTCCGGTGATGCTCTATTCGGTCGGCAAGGACAGCGCGGTGATGCTCCACCTCGCGCGAAAGGCGTTCTATCCCTCGCCGCCGCCCTTCCCGCTGCTCCACGTCGACACCACGTGGAAGTTCAGGGCGATGTACGATCTGCGCGACCGCATGGCCGGGGAATCGGGCATGGACCTGCTCGTCTACCACAACCCCGAAGCGAAGGAGCGCGGGATCAACCCCTTCGACCACGGCGCGCTGCACACCGACATGTGGAAGACCGAAGGGCTCAAGCAGGCGCTCGACAAGTGGGGCTTCGACGCGGCCTTCGGCGGCGCGCGGCGCGATGAGGAGAAGAGCCGCGCCAAGGAGCGCATCTTCTCGTTCCGCACCGCCAGCCACGGCTGGGACCCCAAGAGCCAGCGGCCCGAGCTGTGGAACCTCTACAACGCGCGCAAGAACAAGGGCGAATCGATCCGCGTCTTCCCGATCTCGAACTGGACCGAGCTCGACGTGTGGCAATACATCCAGCTGAACGACGTGCCGATCGTCCCGCTCTACTTCGCGGCCAAGCGCCCGACGGTCGAGCGCGACGGCATGCTGGTGATGGTCGATGACGACCGCTTCCCGCTCAGGCCCGGCGAGCAGCCGGTGATGCGTTCGGTGCGCTTCCGCACGCTGGGCTGCTACCCGCTGACCGGTGCGGTCGAGAGCACTGCGAGTACGCTGTCCGAAGTGATCCAGGAGACGCTGCTCACCACCACCAGCGAGCGCCAGGGGCGGGTGATCGACAAGGACGCGGGCGGCGCGGGCATGGAAGTGAAAAAGCAGCAGGGGTACTTCTGATGGCCGAAGCCGGCACCAAGGAACCCGTCTACCAGACCGACGCCCTCATCGCCGAGGACATCGACGCCTACCTCGAACAGCACCAGCACAAGACGATGCTGCGCTTCATCACCTGCGGCAGCGTCGATGACGGCAAGTCCACGCTGATCGGGCGGCTGCTCTACGATTCGAAGATGATCTTCGAGGACCAACTCGCCGCGCTCGAAAGCGACAGCAAGAAGGTCGGCACGCAAGGGCAGGAGATCGATTTCGCGCTGCTCGTCGACGGGCTCGCCGCCGAGCGCGAGCAGGGTATCACGATCGACGTCGCCTACCGCTTCTTCAGCACCGAGAAACGCAAGTTCATCGTCGCCGACACGCCCGGTCACGAGCAGTACACCCGCAACATGGTTACCGGCGCCAGCACCGCCGACCTCGCGGTGATCCTGGTCGACGCGCGCAAGGGCATGCTCACCCAGACCCGGCGGCACAGCTATCTCGCGCACCTGATCGGCATCCGCAACATGGTGCTGGCGGTCAACAAGATGGACCTGGTCGGCTACAGCCAGGACGTTTTCGACCGGATCGTCGAGGACTATGCCCAGTTCGCGAAGTCGATCGGGATCGAGGGCTTCACCGCCATGCCGATCTCGGGCTTCAAGGGCGACAACATCACCGCGCTTTCGCCCAACACGCCGTGGTACAAGGGGCCCACGCTGGTCCAGCACCTGGAAACCGTGGAAGTGCTGGCCTCGTCCGACGCCGACAAGCCGTTCCGCATGCCTGTCCAGTGGGTCAACCGCCCCAACCTCGACTTCCGGGGGTTCTCGGGGTTGATCGCGAGCGGTTCGATCAAGCCCGGCGACACCGTGCGCGTGCTGCCCTCGGGCAAGACCAGCACGGTCAGCCGGATCGTCACGCTTGACGGCGACCTTGACGAAGCGGTCGCCGGGCAGTCGGTCACGCTGTGCCTTGCCGACGAGATCGACTGTTCGCGCGGCAACGTGATCGCCGCCGCCGACGCTCCGCCGCAGGCCGCCGACCAGTTCGAAGCGACGATGGTGTGGATGAACGACGAGCCGATGCACGTCGGGCGCGCCTACTGGCTCAAGCTGGGCACGCAGATGGTCTCGGCAACGGTCCAGGCGCCCAAGTTCGAGGTCAACGTCAACACGATGGAGCACCTCGCGGCCAAGACGCTCGAGCTCAACGCCATCGGCGTGGCCGAGCTCACCACCGACAATCCGATCGTGTTCGAACCCTATGACGCCAACCGCGCGCTGGGCGGATTCATCCTGATCGACAAGCTGTCGAACGCGACGGTTGCCGCAGGCATGCTCCACTTCTCCTTGCGCCGCGCGCAGAACGTGCACTGGCAGGCCATAGACATCAGCCGAGAGGCGCACGCCAGCCTCAAGAACCAGACGCCACGCGTGCTGTGGTTCACCGGGCTTTCGGGCTCGGGCAAATCGACCATCGCCAATGCGGTCGAGAAGCGGCTCAACCTGATGAACCGGCACACCTTCCTG
>JAJXVK010000186.1 GCA_021782155.1 Pseudomonadota bacterium | reverse complement strand
CTCGGCAATCATGTCGGCGCTTGCCCGCTCGAAGCCGTGCTCGAAGAAAACGTCGCGCGCGCTCTTCAGGATGTGACCGGTCAATCGGACCGCGTCTGCGGCAGTCGGACGCCCCATCCTCCTACCGCGTTTCGCTTTCTCCTTTTCCACTTGGTTCAACGTGACCTCCGTTTCCCGCACTATCAGCGCGAGTCGCTCCTGGCGATAGAGGAGAGCGTTAGACGAGTGCACAGGCTTTTGACGCAACATGGTCGACCCAGGCAGTAGCTGCCTCATCGACGCGGCGCTTTCGTGGCGCGGATGGAATGTCCTGACAAGCCGGATCCCTGCTCAGCACCAGTCCGCGCGGAAATCTCTGGTCGAACCTCTGTTGTCGGCTGCCAAAGTTAGCGTCGTCGATTCGGTCGACCTGACGCCTGCTCTGCCATAATTGATGGCAACGAACTGCCCCGGCTTCCGCAACTTCCTGACCAAGATCACCTCGCCGTCATGGCCAGTCACCGGTTCCGCCGAAAACAAGGCTTGCAGGCATTCTCGGCGAAGCGGCGAGATCTCATTGAGCGCCAGGCGCGCGCCAGCTTTCGAGGCCCAGACCGCGAGCGTTCCGGTGCCGGCCGAGGGCTCGAGCATCTGGTCACCTGCTGACAGCGCGCAGGCCCGCGCCGCAATCCAGGCAAGCCGCGGCGGCGTTGCAAACTGCTGCCATTCGATCTGCTCGTCGCTGCGCGTGGTCTGGCTGGGTACCAGCGCTTCGAGGCGATCAAAGACGCGCTCGGCGACGTTGGTCGGCATGTCGCCGGTCAGCGATGCCGCTCCATGCAGCAACAGCACCTGGGCCAGTTCGAGCGCGGCGTGTGCGTCGCGCACCGACCAGCGGCCTGCAGCGTCGCTGCCGCCGAAGTGTTCGGCCATAACTGTATTGAGCACGGTGCGCGAAACGATCTGACGGGCAGCCAGCGTGGCGGCGAGATCGCGCCCTGCGGTGAGCACCAGCGGTTCGGTGGGAACGGGAAAGGCGAATGCGGGTGAAGCGTTGGACATCGGGATCCTCCTGACGAGGCCCAAGTCCTTCCGGGGCCTCACCAGGCCCCAAGACCTCTTTCCTCTCCTGCGATGCTCAAGCGGCCGCGCGAATTCGGCGCAGTAACTCGTCGTTCCAGTCGTCACCGTGTCCCGGCGGCGGCCGGGCGACAATCCGGCGGCCTTCGCGGGCGTGGACTTCGCGCGCGCGCTCCTCGGCGAGCCGCCCTCCGGCATCGTTGTCGACGAACAAGTGGAGCTCGCGCACCGATTCCGGGATCGTGACCAAACCGAACCGCTCGTTGCCAAGCGTCGCCCAGCAGGGAATGCCAAAAAGCTGCATAGCCGAAAGCGCCGTTTCTACACCTTCGGCAAGACCAAGGCGCCCGCCGCGCGGAAAGGCAAGGCGCACCGAGCCTGAGCCCGGGCTGCCAAGCGAGCGCTTGGGCTGCTCGAACGACGCGAGGCGGTCGCTTTCTGGATCAAGGAAGGTCCGGTTCAGCGCCAGGACGCCGGCATCGTTGCGCACCGCAGCGACCATCGCGGGCAGGAAACGCACCGAGCCCTTGGGTCCAAGCGGCATGCGTGGATGGAAGCGCAAGTCGGGCGATGAAACGGCGATTCCCCGTCCCGCGAGATAGCGCTCAGCCGGTGTGCCAGCCAAGGCCGAGGCTTCGAGCCATAGCCGAAACGCATTGCGATCGGTGACGTCAACGCGCGGCTGGATCGCGATCGGGCCACCAGGTCCATTGAACAGGTCCGAGATCCGCACCCCGAGCCTAGCCATGGCCTGCATGACCGCTTCGTTGGTGCAGCCAGCAAAGCAGTGGACGAGGATCGCCCGCTTGCCGAGCGTGATGCTGAGCGAGGGCGTGCGATCGGCATGGGCCGGGCAGCAACACATACCCTTTGAGCGCGACCAAGTCCCGCCCAGTTGCTCAACGATTTTCCTGGCACGCGTTTCGAGCGCATCGCGGCCGTGACCTTTGGACATGAGGCATCTCCATCATGACATGCCTCCACCCGCGCAGCCTCCGCTCTGCGCCGCTGACAATCGGTTTTCCTACAAACTGTGTTCTATATATGTTCCGTTCCGATTCGGCCAGAGAAGGAATTGCACATGGCGCAAAAAACGATCGGGAAACTGCTCACGGCAGCGGCACTTTTGGCGGGAAGGCCTGCCCTCGCCCAAGATGAAAAGTTGGCTGCCATGCGGCCGGAAAGCGCAGCGGCCGGCTACCGGGTTGATGGATCGGCGGAAGACTTCCAGCTCGTGACACACGGCGTCTGGCAAGCGCCTGTGCAGATTGCAGGGTCTACCCTGAGACCAAACCAGCCGACCGGCCTGGGTGCATCCACGCCGCACAAAATCAAGAAAGCTTCAGAAACTCAGCCAAGTTTTCGGCGTGCTGTCTACCTGCCCCACGTTTATGCCGCCGAAGCGCAATATGGATTGCCCACCGGGCTCCTCGATGCGCTGATCTGGACAGAATCGCGCTACAATCCATTCGCGGTGAGCGGTGCCGGCGCTGCGGGACTTGGTCAGCTGATGCCGAAGACGGCGCGCGAGCTTGGGGTGTCCAATCGGTTCGATCCGCGTGCGAACTTGTGGGCCGCAGCCAAATACCTGCGCCAGATGCTGGACAAGTTTGGAGTCGTCCATCTCGCGGTCGCGGCCTATAATGCAGGGCCTGGTGCCGTCGAGCGCGCCGGCGGCATTCCGCTCAACGGTGAGACTCCGTCCTACGTGCGGAACGTCCTTTCGTTCTGGGGAGCCAAGTGAGTTCGATGTTCGGGAATGGCAACAATCGACGCATGCGCGTGAGCGGCGTACTCAGCGACGATGGGCACGGGCCGAGCATTTTGACTGATTCAGGCGACCTTTGGATCTTGGACCGCCTCGATTTGGACTTGGATCTTCTTGGATCTCGAGTGACGGTCGAAGGCGCGCAGCATGGGTATGATCGACTTGTGGTCGACTGGATAGGCGCGGCGGTACAGATGAACTAGGCCCAAGGGTTGCGTGATCATCATTTGTCTCGATCATTGGGATGATCAAGCAGCAACCTGAAGGTCCTATCGGTCCAAAACTTCGACCGCCTTCATTTTATGCTCAGGCGCCAAGTGCGCGTAACGAAGCGTCATGTCGTAATCGCTGTGGCCAAGCAACTCACGCACGGTGTTGAGATCTACGCCGCCCATTACGAGCCTGGATGCAAAGTGATGGCGCATGTCGTGCCAACGAAAGTTCACGATCTCCGCTTGCTTCAGCAGCCCTCTCCACGAGGTGTTCGCTCGATCAAAACGATGCCCATCGTCATTGACGAAGACAAGCCCGCTCGACTTCTCGGTCTGCTCTTGCCAGCCCTTCAACACCCAAGTCGCCTCTCGATTGAGTGGAATATGTCGAGTCCGTTTCGACTTAGCGGTCATACCACTGACGGTCATCAAGCGTCGGTCCAAATCAACGTTTTCCCATGTCAAATCGAAAAGTTCGCCTCGTCTTGCCCCGGTGTTGATCGACAAAAGGACCAAGGGCCTCAAATGGTCAGTGAACTGCAATTCATGCATGTTTCGCAACGGCTCATAGCCTCGCGCGATCCTCCAGGCATTGGCTGAAGCCCCCTCCTGACGCCGGCGTTCTTCTCGTTGGTCAAGCGAATTCCGTAGCCGCTCCTCCTCCTCGCCGGACAGGAATCGCACTTTCACACGATCGTCGGTCCTCGCCTTCTTCACTTTCGCGATAGGATTTCTGTCCAGGATTTCCCAATCGACCGCGCGGTTGAAGCAGGCCTTGATCGAAGAGATATCTCGGTTGAGCGTTTGATGGCTGAGGCCACGTTCGACCTGCTTTCCCCGCCAGCGTTCAATATCCAAGGCCGAGATCGCATCCATTTTTTTGGCAAGGAGCGATTTGAAGGTCGCCTTTAGCCTCCCAAGATTTTGCTCGTGCGCCCGCTGATTGGCCCGTGCCCAGATTGCATAGTCACCGTCCAAGAAGTCACACAATGTGGGGACATCAGGTGCTGGCTTGCGAGCCTCGATCGGATCGATGCCCCGATAGAACTCCGACAGAATCTTCTGCGCCGCCTCGAACGCCTCCGAATACCCGACCGCATCGACCCGTCCCAGCCAGACCCGCTTGGCGCGTGCATACTCACAATACCAAGACTTGACGCCCGTTGGCATGACACGCAAGATGAGGCCCTTGAGACGTGTATCGCGGTAGTCAACCGGCCGATCCGGGATCGGGACCTTTTTGACAAAGTCCCGCGTCAAGCTGATGCGCATTTCAGTTCTGCCTTCGAATTCTCGTCCCATTTCTGGTGGTGCACTGGTGGTGCAAAATGTCGAAACGGCACGGAACATAAATAGAACAAATGCACCACCAGCGCAAGATCGATGATGCCAAAAAAGTAAGGGAACTCAAGATATTTTGTGATTTTTTAATGCTTTATCGGTCGCGTTCGCGGGTGCAAAAGGCGAGCTGGGGGTGTGGGGGTCGGAGGTTCGAATCCTCTCGTCCCGACCAACAAGATGGGGCTCCCGCACGGGAGCCTTTTTTTGGTGGCAGAGCGGATCCCGGCCGCCTGACGGGCAAATGACCTTCAAGAATCCATTTTCCTACATTGTCCTGCATGGCTAGATGTTCGCGCTCCGTTCTCAATCCGGCAGGAGCGCCCATGCCCGTTCTCGACGCCATCATCGCCCCCATCGCGGCGATCATCGACAAGGTCATTCCCGATCCCAAGGCGCGCGACGCCGCCAAGCTCGAGCTGATCAAGCTCCAGGGCAGCCAGGACCTCGCGCAGGTCCAGGCGCAGCTTTCGGCGATCATCGCCGAGGAAAGCTCGCCCGATCCGTGGACCAGCCGGGCGCGGCCCGGCCTTCTCTATGTCATGTACGTGATGATCCTGTTCTCGCTGCCGATGGGCATCGTCGCCGCGTTCCGCCCCGAGGCGGCGCGGGCCATCGCCGAAGGCATCACCAGCTATCTCAACGGCTTGCCCCAGCCGCTCTACATGCTCTTCGGCACGGGCTACCTCGGCTACACCGCCGCCCGGCAGTGGGGAAAATTTCAGGGGACGGACCGGTGAGCGCATCGAGACAATCGTCATCGCTTGGTTAGTTTCGCGTAACCTTTTGGTGTTATCGCGCGCTTTCGGAACGAAGAAACGGCGGCTCGCGATGGCATCGATCAGAAACGGCAAGACCTTGCGGCTGGCGCTTGGCACCATGCTGGGCGTCTGCGCGCTCTCGCTGGCCGGTTGCGGATCGAGCGACCGCGAGAGTGAGGAAGCGCTCGCCGCCAGCAAGGCGCAGGCCACGAACCAGAAGCTCGCGGCGAATGGCCCGCGGGACGTTCCCTCGCCCGCCGCCGCTCCTTCGCCCGACACACAGGCCGACTCCGGCGACGACAGCGCCAACGACGCGAGCGACTCCGGTTCGGCATATGGCGACATGACCGATCCCGACAGCGGCAGCGACAAGTTCGACAACGACCTCAGCGCAGGCATGGAAGCGCCGAACGATTTCCCCGCGCCGGCCGATCCACCGCTGGCGGGCGATATCTCGCCCAACGACATGCCCCCTCCGCCCGGACCGACCGGCCAGTAGCGTAACGCGGCCCGGCACACGGCAGGCTTGCCTCGCGCGCCGGGCGGCCTATCAGGACGCAAGTCCAACGTCTTGCAACCGGTGCCACCATGCCTGACCGCCCCGTCGTCTTCGTCCTCAACGGACCGAACCTCAACCTGCTCGGCATGCGCGAGCCGGATATCTACGGGTCGGACACGCTCGACGACATCGCTGCGATGCTCGACGACCGGGGGCGCGAGCTGGGTCTGGAAGTGGACCTGCGCCAGTCGAACCACGAAGGCCACCTCGTCGACTGGCTGCACGAGGCGCAGGCGACGGGCGCCAAGGCCGTGCTGCTCAACGCCGGAGCCTATACGCACACCTCGGTGGCGCTGCACGACGCGATCAAGGGCATCCGCACGCCGGTGATCGAGGTCCACCTGTCGAACCCGCACACGCGCGAGGCGTTTCGCCACAAGAGCTATGTCGGGATGGCCGCCAAGGCCACGATCGCCGGGTTCGGCCCGCTCAGCTACCTGCTGGCTCTGGAAGCCGCGGCGAAGATCTGACCGCGAGTAGCCGCTGCGCCTTTGACAGGCCGGGCCAATTCGCGCGTTTTCCACGTTACTGCGCCCTTCCCCTTGCCACGGCGGCGATGCCCGCGCATAGCGGCGGCCCGAATTCGACCGTTCAAGAGGGGCACAATGGGTCAAGAACGCGCCGCCGGTGACAAGATGGCGATCGACAGCAAGCTGGTTCGCGAGCTCGCGGAGCTGCTGTCCGACACGGGTCTCAGCGAGATCGAGGTGGAAGACGGCGACCGCAGGATTCGCGTCGCCCGCATGCTGAGCGCGGCGCCGGTCGCCGTGGCCGCCCCCGTCGCGGTCGCCGCTGTGCCCGCCCC
>JAJXVK010000185.1 GCA_021782155.1 Pseudomonadota bacterium | reverse complement strand
CGTAGATCGTCTGGAGCAGGCCGGGCAGCAGAGCCAGCACCGCCATCATCACCATGCCGACGAGAAAGAACAGCAGCAGGCTGCCGACAAAATTGCGATCGAGGAACATGTCGCGAGGGAACAGCGGATTCCTCGCCGTCACGAAATGGACGATCATCATCCAGAACGAACAGGCGGCAATGACCGCATAGGTCACGATCTCGCCCGAATCGAACCAGTCCTTGGTCGATCCGCGGTCCAGCATGAGCTGGAAGCTTGCCAGGCCCAGGGCGATGAATATCCAGCCCGGTATGTCGAACTTGCGGTGGCGGCGCGGCGTGTCGGGCAGCAGCAAGAGCAGCCCGAATATCGCGATAATGCCGATCGGCACGTTTATGAAGAAGACCCAGCGCCACGTATAGTTCTCGGTGATCCAGCCGCCCAGCACCGGGCCGGCAATCGGACCGAGCATCACGCCCTGGGTATAGATCGCCATCTGGCGCGGCCGCTCGGCCGGCGTGCTGGTATCGAGCATGATCGTCTGCGCGAGTGGCGAAAGGAACGCCCCGGCAAGGCCCTGCATCACACGGAACAGCACCATCTGGTTGAGACTTTGCGCAACGCCGCACAGTGCCGAAGCCGCGGTGAATGAAGCGACGGAGAGGATCAGGATGCGCTTGACGCCGAAGGTGTCGACCAGCCAGCCCGACAGTGGCAGCGTGATCGCCGAGGCCAGCACATAGCTGGTCAGCACCCAGGTCACGGTCTCCTGCGTGGCGCCGAGCGTCGACTCCATGTGCGGAAGCGCGACGTTCGCGATGGTCGTGTCGAGCATCTGCATGACCATCGCGGCCATGACGAAGATGATCAGCAGGCCGCGATTCTCGACCTGCAGGGGAGCGACCTCGATCGTCGGCGGAGCGAGCTGGTCGTCCTCCCAATCGCCTGCGGTCTGGTCAGTCCTTCCCGACATCCACCGAGACTTCCGCGCTCAGCCCGGCGATCAGCGGCCGGTCCGTCTTGCTGTCGATGGCGATACGCACCGGAACGCGCTGGGTGATCTTCACCCAGTTGCCCGTCGCGTTCTGCGCCGGAAGAACCGAGAATTCGGATCCCGTGCCCACGCTGATGCTCTCGACATGTCCCTGGAGCTTGAGCCCCGGATAGGCGTCAATTCTTACCGTGACCTTCTGTCCCGGCTTCATGTGGCCGAGCTGGGTTTCCTTGAAGTTCGCCTCGACGCGCGCGCTTCCCGACTTCATGATCGACAGCATCGGCACACCGGGGAACACCATCGAGCCGACAAGCACCTTGCCGGTCTGGCTCACGCGGCCATCGGCAGGAGCGCGCACGACCGTGCGCGACAGACTCAGCTCGGCCTGGTCGCGCGCGGCAAGGCCGGCGGCCACCGCGGGGTTGACCCCCGGCACGGCCGAGCCCGTGGCAAGTTGCGCCCTGGCCTTGGCCACGCCTGCCTCTATCGAGGCGATATGGTCGCGCGCCGCGGATACCGCGTGGCTCGCCGCGTCCATGTTCGCGCGGGTGTTGAAGCCGCGGTCCATCAGCGCCTTTTCGCGCGAATAGTTTGCTTCGGCGAGCGCGAGGTCGTTGCGTGCGCCGGCAATGTCCGCCGCGTTGGCGCCGACATCGGCCTGCAGCGCAGTGATGTTGGCCTGCGCCTTGGCGATCTGCGCGTCGGCCTCGCTGACTGCGACGCGGTAGGGAGCAGGGTCGATCGTGAACAGCACGTCGCCCTTCTTCACCATCTGGTTTTCCTGGACGGCGACCGAGACGATCTTGCCCGTCACCTCGCCCGCGACCGAGACTATATCGCCCTTCACATAGGCATTGTCGGTGGACTCGCTACCCGTGTTGCCGAACCACCACCATGCCACGCCACCGACGATCAGCAGCGGCACCAGCAGCATGGCCACGAGGCGCGCGCGTCCGCGCTTCCTGCCCTGCTCCGCTGCAGGCGCGCCAGGACCCGCGTTCTTCACGTTGCCGTCGGCCTGGAACGGATCGGCTTCAGCCATGGGCCACCTGCGTTTCTGGAATTTCATCGCAAAGGTTCGCGCGGACGCGTTCTAGCATGTCGATCAACTGGTCGTGCTCTTCATCGGAAAATCCGGCCATGGCTTCGCGCATGACTTCGTCCGCAAACGTGCGGAGCTGGCCCAATAGCGGCTGTGCCCCGTCGCGCAAGTAGAGGCGCCAGGCGCGGCGGTCGGCAGGGTCGGGCCGGCGCTCGACCATGTCGGCCTTCTCCAGCCGGTCGATCATGCGGCCCACGGTGATCGCCTCGACCTCGAGCCGGTCGGCCAGCGTGCCCTGGTTGATGCCGGGCGTGCGATCGAGGTGGACCAGCACGCGCCATTGCGGCCCGGTCACGCCGAATTCGCGCGCGACCGCGTCGAACCGCTTGCGGAACAAGCGTCCGACGTCGGTCGAGAGAAAGGCGATGTTGTTTCGCATTGCAGCGCGCAATTAGTCGCCATGCTTACTATAGTCAAGACGGCTATAACGTTCTTGCGATCAATCGCGCAGCAGCACGTCTCCGGTAATCCCGGCGGCGCGCGAAACGCCGGTCAGGCCCAGCGCGGTGCGCATGTCCTGCTTCATCAGCGCAAGATAGCGCGTCAGCCCGGCTTCGCCCCCGGCTGCGACCGAAAGCACCCATGGCCGCCCGATCATCACCGCCTTCGCGCCCAGCGCGAGCGCGCGGACGAGGTCCTGCCCGGTGCGTATGCCGCCGTCGACCAGCAGCGTGGTCTCGCTCCCGACCGCGTCGGCGATACGCGGCAGCATGGTCGCAGTCGAGGCCACCCCGTCGAGCTGGCGCCCGCCGTGGTTCGAGACCACCATGCCGTCCGCCCCGATCGCCACCGACTGGCGCGCGTCCTCGACATCGAGCACACCCTTGAGCACCAGCTTGCCCGGCCAGACCTTGCGCAGCCACTCGATGTCCGCCCAGGTCACCGAAGGATCGAACTGCGAGCCGGTCCAATGCAGATAGTCGCGCGGATTGCTCGATTGCTTCACGTACCTTGCGAGGTTGCCGAAGCCGTGGGGCTTGCCGTTGATGCCCACGTCCCACGCCCAGCGCGCATGCAGCGCATAGTCTATCGGGCCGCTGCGCAGGCGTCCCCACAGACCCAGCCCGCCCATCATGCCGTTGCGAATGTCGCGATAGCGCGTGCCCAGAACGGCAAGGTCGATGGTGAAGGCCAGCGTCTCCACCCCGTTCGCCAGCGCGCGATCGAGAATCTCCTGCACGATGCCCCGATCCTTGAGCATGTAGAGCTGGAACCAGAACGGCTGGTCGGACACTTCGCCGACCTCGTCCATCGGGCAGATCCCGACGGTCGACAGGCAGAAGGCGATCCCCGCCCTGTCCGCCGCGCGCTTGGCCTGCACCTCGCCGCGCCGCCGGGTCATGCCGCCCATGCCGATCGGCGCGAGCACCACCGGCATGGCGAGCCTGCGCCCGAACAGATCGACCGAGGTGTCGAGCTTCGAGGCGTCGCGCAGCACCTTCTGGTTGAGCTTGACCGTCTCCCAGTCGGCGGTGTTGCGCGCCAACGTCACTTCCGCGCCCGAACCGCCGTCGATGTAGTCGAACAGGAAGCGCGGCAGGCGGCGCTCGGCCCGCCTGCGGAAGTCCTCGAAGGTCGCCGGGAGGAGGTCGAGCCCCTTACCCATCAGATCATCGCTTCGATCAGGCGCGGCCCCTTGGCGGCGAGCGCGCCGGCCAGCGCCTTGCGGAACTCTCCGACGGTGGTCGCGCGTTCGGCCGGAACACCCATGCCCTCGCTCAGCGAGCACCAGTCGAGCGACGGGTTGCGCAAGTCGAGCATCGACAGGGCCTTGGGTCCGGGATTCTGCACGCCGACGCGCATCAGCTCAATGTTCAGAATGGCATAGGATCCATTGTTGAGAATGACTGTGACCACGTCGAGCTTTTCGCGCGCCATTGTCCACAGCGCCTGCGGCGTGTACATTCCGCCTCCGTCGGCCTGGAGCGCGAGCACCTTGCGGTCGGGGCACGCCACCGCCGCACCGACCGCGAGCGGCAGACCCTGCCCGATCGCGCCGCCTGTCAGCATCAGCCAGTCGTGCGCCTTCGCGCCCGCGGTCATGCCGAAGATGGCAAGGCCGGCCGTCGCGCCTTCGTCCGAGATGATGGCGTTTTCGGGGATCAGTGCGGAAAGCACCGCGCCGACTCCGGCGGGGGCGAGCTTGTCCGCGTCGTCTGCGGGGAAACTTGCGGACTGCTGCACGTTCGCCGGCTGGGACGGGGCACCCAGCGCATCGGCCAGTCCCGTCAGCGCTGCTGGCGCATCCTCGCGCAGCGAAGCCAGCCGAACGAGGTTCGCGCCTTCGGGCGAAAGCCAGCTCGGCTTGCCCGGATAGGCGAAGAACGACACAGGCGGTTCGCAGCCGCAGAACACGATGGTCTCGAGGTCGGCGAGGAACGCTGCGGCCTGCTCGCCGAAATAGGGAAGCCGCTCGACCGGAACGCGGCCCGCGCCGCGATGGAGCCGCGCGGCGAACGTCTCGCACACGATGCGCGCGCCGGTTGCAGCGGCGATGCGCCCCGCCTGGACCAGCGCGTCCTCGCGCAGCGCGCGGCCACCGAGGAACAGCGCCTTGGGCCCCGTGCCGTCGCGCAAGGCGGCGGCTGCGGCCTCGATCGCTTCGGCAGGCGCCTTGGCGGGCGCAGCAGCAAGCTGCGGTGCGACAATGGCCGAACCCTCGGTCCAGGCATGATCGGCCGGAACCACGACAGTCGCGATCTTGCCCGGATAGCTCTGCGCCACGGCGAAGGCCTCGGCCCCGGCCTGCGCGAGGTCGCGCTCGGACTTCGATACGCGCACCCAGTCGGACATCGGGCGCGCCACGCCCGCCGCGTCCGACGTCAAGGGCGCGTCGTAATGCAGGTGATAGGTCGCATGGTCGCCGACCATGTTGATCACCGGGGAAGCGGCCCTGCGCGCGTTGTGCAGGTTTGCAAGGCCGTTGCCGAGGCCCGGCCCCAGGTGCAGCAGCGTCACCGCCGGCTTGTCGGCCATGCGCCCGTAGCCGTCGGCCGCGCCGGTCACCACGCCTTCGAACAGTCCAAGAATCGCGCGCATCCCATCCTGCTTGTCGATCGCGCCGACCAGCTGCATTTCCGACGTGCCGGGGTTGGCGAAGCACACTTCCACACCGCACGCCTTGAGCGTGCCGACAAACGCTTCCGCGCCGTTCATGCCTGTATCCCTCTCCAGTGATTTGGATGCGTCTATACGCCAAACAGCCCGCGTGGCGAGAGGGTGTTCACCCTAGATCGCCTTTTCCGTGCGCCAGAACGGCACGCGCACCCCGTCGATCGGGGCGGACTCGATCCACTCGACCGGCAGGTAGCCGCAGACGCGATAAAGCGGCTCGCCCGCCATCGTCGTCATCATCTCGGTGCGCGTGAAGCCCGTCGCGCGCGCCGCGTATTCGCACAGGCCCAGCACCATGCGGCCGATGCCCCGCCACATGAAATCCGGGTCGGTGTACATCGCGCGGACCTTGGCCGCGTCGGTCGCCGGATCGAGCGGCGCGGGTTCACGCGCCACGACACGGTTTTGTTGCATGGAAAGGCGTGGAATTCCCTTGTGGAAACGGTTGGCATAGGTGGGCTGGATGCGCAGACCGACGCCCCCGCCGTTCGCACGACCAACTGGCCAGAGAATAACGCCGCACGGAAGCAGCGTGGTTCGCTGGCTGTCTGGCTTGGCCCGGAGATGGAATGGGTTTCGTTACCCAGTGGTCGACCTGGACGTTCGCTGCGGTTTTCGGTCGGCACGATTGAGTCTTGCCTGACCCTGAAAGGGCTGTTCCAGCTTCCGCTGCGTCAGGTGACGGGCCTGGGCGCGTGCCTGCTCGGGATGGCGAAACTGGACTGGCCGGTGCCGGACGCGGTGCCGATCCGGTCATCCCGGTACACCGCAATGGCAAGACATGGATCAGGATGGCCCTGGGGGTCGACGCCCGCGCCAACGAGACCAAGCGCACCGCGCCGGTCGATCGCGAAATGAGAGTGCGTCATTTCAATCCTCGTGCTTGCTGCCCGAATTCAGCGGCGCGGAGCGTCGGAGGCGCGCTCGACGATGTGCCAGTCGAGTACACGGTCCGCGAAAGGCGGATTGTCCTGGCCGCGGTCGAGCAGCAATTCGACCGCCGCCTGGCCCATCTGCTCTACCGGCTGGAACACCGTCGTCAGATAGGGCCAGACCGACATGGCCACCCAGCTGTCGTCGAAGCCGATCACCGAAACGTCGTCGGGCACCTTGAGATTGAATTCGGCGCAGGCGACCATCACGCCGGCGGCCATGTCGTCGTTGGTGGCGAAGATCGCGGTGGGTGGATGGCGCGCGGCAACGAGGTCCCGCCCGGCAGCGATGCCTCCCCCGAACTGGAATCCGCCGTATGCTTCGGTCACGACGACGCCGGTGCCGAGTTCGCGCAGCCGCCGCAGGAAACCTTCGCGCCGGGTGCTGGCCGCGCCGTGTTCGACCGGGCCGTTGACCAACCCGAACCGCCGGTGCCCTTCGTTCCACAAGCGCTGCGCGACCGCGGCGGCCGCCTCGGCGTCTTCTATCCGGACCGCCGGAGACCGGCCAGGTTCGGTAACCGG
>JAJXVK010000184.1 GCA_021782155.1 Pseudomonadota bacterium | reverse complement strand
GAAGCCGTTCCGGCCTTTGCCCAGCAGACCGGGTTGCCTTGCCAGGCCTGCCATGTCGGCGGCTTTGGACCGGAACTCACGCCGTTCGGACGCGATTTCAAGCTCAATGGCTATACCCAGCGCAGCGGGGACAAGTTCACGCCGCCGATTTCCGCCATGGCCGTCGCTTCGTTGACGCACACCAAGAAGGACCAGGTGCCGCCGCCCGACGGGCTCGATTCGAACGACAATCTGGTCTTCGATCAAGGCAGCCTGTTCATCGCCGGCGGCGTTGGGCAGCATTTCGGCGGTTTCGCGCAGATAACCTATGATGGCGTGGGCAAGGTCTGGTCTTGGGACAACCTCGATCTGCGCGCGGTCACCAAGGGCAAGGTGTTCGGCGAGGACGCCGTGTTCGGCCTGACGCTGAACAACAGCCCGACGGTGCAGGACGTGTGGAACACCACGCCGGCCTGGGGCTTCCCCTATACCGACACCGCCGTCTCGAACACGCCCGGCGCCGCGCCGTTGATCGACGGTACGCTGGCGCAGGGCGTACTCGGGGTGAGCGCCTACACCTGGATCGGCCAGAAGTACTACCTCGAGGCGGGCGCCTACACGAGCCCGGCGGCGGGAACGCTGAGCTGGCTTGGCGCCGATCCCTACAATCCGGGCGATATCGCCGGGCTCGCGCCCTACGGCCGCGTCGCCTTCCAGGCCAATGTTGGCGGCGGGACGATGGAACTGGGCGCCTTCGCGATGAAGGCAGCGCTCAATCCCGGGCGCGACCGAAGCACGGGCCTGCGCGACCACTACAGCGACGTGGGCGTCGATGCCTCGTGGCAGAAGACCGTCGGCAACAACAACGTGATCTCGGTTCAGGGGCGCTATGTCCACGAATCGGCGAATCTCGAAGCGAGCTGTGCGCTGGGCGCGGTCGGCGACGGTTCCAACACCAGCCCGGACTGCGCGAGGCTCAGGCTCAACGAGCTGCGCGGTGATATCCGCTACGTCTGGCACGACAAGATCGGTGCCACGCTTGCGGGCTTCTCGACCACCGGCTCGAACAGCGCCTATGTCTATGATCCGCAAATGAATCCGGACAGCAATGGCGTGATGGCGCAGCTCGACTACACGCCGTGGGGCGATGGCACGTCGCCGCTCGGCAAGCGCTTCAATGTGAAGTTCGGCGTGCAGTATACAGCTTACGGCAAGTTTGACGGTGCCAGGAACAACTACGACGGAGCCGGGGCCAATGCGTCGGACAACAATGCTTTGAGGGTATTCACATGGGTCGCATTCTGAAGATCGCCGCACCTTTCGTCGCGCTGGGAGCGCTGACGGCAGGTGGCTTGATGTCGCCAGCCTTCGGGGCGAGCCCCCAGGCCGGCGCGAAGGACTTCGCGTCGCAATGCGCGATGTGCCACACGCACGCGGCTGGCGCGCGCTCGGGCATCGGACCGAACCTGTTCGGCGTGGTCGGCCGCAAGGCCGGGACGCTGGCGGGCTACAGTTACTCGTCGGCGATGAAGTCGGCGGGGTTCGACTGGTCCAGCCAGAAGCTCGAGGCGTACCTCACCAAGCCGCAGCAGATCGTTCACGGCAACAAGATGCCTTATGCCGGGCTGGGCGACGCGGCGAAGCGCGCCGACGTGGTGGCCTATCTCGCCACGCTGAAGTAGATCGAAAGCCTTCGCCGGGACCTGGTCAAGCGTCGATCAGGTCCCGGTCGACTTCGCCCGCGCGATTCTGGATGAACTCGAAGCGCGGGGCGGGGTCGCGCCCCATCAGCCGGTCGACAAGGTCCTTCACTGCCGCACGGCCCTCGTATTCGGGGGGCAGGGTGATGCGGATCAGCGAGCGCGTGGCAGGCGCCATCGTCGTTTCACGCAGTTGTTGCGGGTTCATTTCTCCAAGGCCCTTGAAGCGCCCGACCTCGACCTTCCTGCCCTTGAACGCCGTCGCCTCTAGCTCGGCGCGGTGTGCATCGTCCCGCGCGTAGGCGCTCTCCTTGCCTGCGGTAAGCCGGTAGAGCGGCGGCTGGGCGAGGTAGAGGTGCCCCTTGCGCACCACCTCGGGCATCTCCTGGAAGAAGAAGGTCATCAGCAGCGTCGCGATGTGCGCGCCGTCCACATCGGCGTCGGTCATGATGACGATGCGGTCGTAGCGCAGGTTGTCGGGATTGCAGTCCTTGCGCGTGCCGCAGCCGAGCGCGAGGGACAGGTCGGCGATTTCCTGGTTGGCGCGGATCTTGTCGGCGGTGGCGCTGGCGACATTGAGGATCTTGCCGCGGATCGGCAGGATCGCCTGCGTCTTGCGGTCGCGCGCCTGCTTGGCGCTGCCGCCCGCCGAATCGCCCTCGACGATGAACAACTCGGTTTCGCCGTCGCCTTCGCCCGAACAGTCGGTGAGCTTGCCCGGCAGGCGCACCTTCTTGGCGTTGGTCGCGGTCTTTCGCTTGATCTCGCGCTCGGCTTTCCGCCGCAGCCGTTCGTCCATCCGTTCCATCACCGAGCCGAGCAGCGCCTTGCCGCGCTCGCGGTTGTCGGAGAGGAAATGGTCGAAGTGGTCGCGCACCGCGTTCTCGACCAGCCGCGCGGCTTCGGGGCTGGTCAGGCGGTCCTTGGTCTGGCTCTGGAACTGGGGATCGCGGATGAACACCGAGAGCATCACTTCACTGCCGGTGATCACGTCCTCGGGCGCGATGTCCTTCGCCTTCTTCTGCCCGACGAGTTCGCCGAAAGCGCGGATGCCCTTGGTCAACGCGGCGCGCAGGCCCTGTTCGTGGGTGCCGCCGTCCGGAGTGGGGATGGTGTTGCAATAATAGCTGTACGAGCCGTCGGACCACAGCGGCCAGGCGATGGCCCATTCGACGCGGCCTTGCTCCAGCCCGGCGTCATTGGCGGGGAAGTCCTGCGAGCCCAAGAAGAACTGGCTGGTGACGCACTCGCGTCCGGCGATCTGTTCGGCCAGGTGATCGGCGAGGCCGCCGGGGAACTGGAACGTCGCTTCGCCCGGCACATCCTCGCTGGCGAGCGAGGCGGCGCATTTCCAGCGGATTTCCACGCCCGCGAACAGGTAGGCCTTGGAACGGACGAGCTTGAACAGCCGCGCGGGCTTGAACTCCTGTTCGCCGAAAATCTCGGTATCGGGAACGAAGGTCACGGCGGTACCGCGCCGGTTGGGCGCCGCGCCGATCCTGCGCAGGCCGCCCTGCGGCGCGCCGCGCGAGAACTCCTGCGCGTAGAGTTCCTTGTTCCGCGCGACTTCGACGCGGGTGAGGCTGGACAGCGCGTTGACCACGCTCACGCCCACGCCGTGCAGGCCGCCGCTGGTGGCATAGGCCTTGCCCGAGAACTTGCCGCCGGAATGCAGCGTGGTGAGGATCACCTCGAGCGCCGACTTCCCCGGGAACCTGGGATGTTCGTCGACCGGGATGCCACGCCCGTTGTCGGTGATCGTCAGCCGGTTGCCGTCCTCCAGCGTCACCTCGATGCGATTGGCGTGGCCAGCGACCGCCTCGTCCATTGCGTTGTCGAGCACTTCGGCGGCGAGGTGGTGCAGCGCGCGCTCATCGGTGCCGCCGATATACATGCCGGGGCGCCTGCGGACGGGCTCCAGCCCCTCCAGCACCTCGATCGCGGAACCGTCGTAAGCCTCGCCGCCGCTGGCCGGCAGCTTGTCGAAAAGATCGTCGGACATCGTGGAACGGCTATAGAACGCACGCGAGTCCCGCGGCAAGCGCGCAAGCACGCTTATCCGCAGAACTGCGCGGGTTCAGCGGTGGATCGTCAGAACCGCGAAGGCGCTGGCGAGACGATCGCAAAGGTGCCGTTCGCCACCTCGCGCACGTCCATCGCGCGCTCTGCCACGCCGTCGGAGGCAAAGCGGAACACGCCGTCGAGCCCGATGAAGCCATCCTTGTCGTAAAGCCGGCCGGTCGGAAACAGCGAACCCGGCTTCCACTCGCGCGCGACGTTGAGCGTGAGCAGCACGCTGTCGTAGCCGAGCGTGGCGAGACGCGAGGGCGCGCCGCCGAAACGGCTGCGATAGCTCTGCTGGAACTGCGGCCAGCGCGCGTCGGAAACGGCCGCGAACCATGCGCCGCGCAGCGCCGGGCTGCGCGCGACCGTCGCCTCGCCGCTCCAAAGCTCGGTACCGAGAAGGCGCGGGCCGGGGCCGATCAGCGGGCCGGCCTGCACCGCGATGCGCGCGCCGTCGGCGATCAGCACCGCGTCATAGGCGCCGCCCTTGGTCTTGATCTGCCGCACCGCGCTGGCGAGCGAGGCGGGCGAGCGATCGTAGGTTTCGATGTCCGAAACCGCCACGCCCTGCGCGCGCGTCGCTGCGATCAGCGCCGAACTGGCGCGCTGGCCATAGATGCCGGTGGGGATCAGCGCCGCGACGCGATTGACGCCGTGCGCCTTGGCATAGCCAATCACCCGCGCGACCGCCTGGCCCGGCGCCTGGCCGAGCACGAAGACGTCGCGGTCGGCCACGCCCACGTCGTTCGAATAGGTGATCATCGGAACCTTTGCCGGGCGCGCGACACTCGCGACCTTGACCACGTTGTCCGACAGCAGCGGGCCCAGGATCAGCCGGTTTCCATCCGCGATCGCCTTGCGGGCGGCGGTCTCGGCGCCGGCTGCGGTGTCATAGGTGGTGATGCGCAGGTTGGTGGCGTTGGTGTCAAGCAGCGCCATCGTCGCCGCGTTGGCGATCGATTGCCCGACCGAGGCGTTGGGCCCCGAAAGCGGCACAAGCAGCGCGATGCGGTGGCGCAGGGTGTCGGTGGGGAGGACACCGGCCCTGGGACCCGTTTCGACCGGACGCGGCGGCGGCGGCGGAGCGACCGGCGCGGCGCCCTTGGGAATCACCTGGCAGCCCGCGAGCAGCGCCAGCGCGCCGCCCACGACAAGCCTGCGCCCAACCAGCGCTTGCCGGCTCAATTCACCCTTCGCCATCTTGCCGCTCCCCGTGACCCGGTCCATGAGGGCGACGATGAACACGCCGCCGCTTGAACCCGGGCTGTATATAGTCGCGACCCCGATTGGCAATCTCGGCGACATCACGCGCCGCGCCGAGACGGTGCTGGCATCGTGCGGCCTGGTTGCCTGTGAGGATACGCGAGTGACAGGCAAACTACTGAATCATCTTGGCATTCGCAAGCCCATGCGCCGCTATGACGATCATGCCGATAGTGCCGCGCGCGAACGATTGCTCGCCGAAATGGTCCAGAAAGCGGTCGTGCTGGTGTCCGACGCGGGTACACCGCTGATCTCCGATCCGGGATACCGTCTGGTGCGCGAGGCGCGCGCGCGGGGGATAGCGGTGACGAGCCTTCCCGGGCCGAGCGCCGCAACCGTGGCGCTGACGCTCGCGGGGCTTCCGACAGACCGCTTCCTCTTCGCCGGATTCCTGCCCAACAAGCACAAGGCGCGAGTGGACGTGCTGCGCGAACTTTCTGCCGTGCCCGCGACGCTGGTGTTCTACGAAACCGGCCCCCGCCTCGTCGCAGCGCTGGAGGCGGTTGGCGAGGTTCTGCCGGGGCGCGAGGTCGCGGTTGCGCGCGAGCTGACCAAGCTGCACGAGGAATGCCGCACGGGCAGCGCGGCGGAGATCGCCGCGCACTATACGGCGCATCCCCCGAAGGGCGAGATCGTTCTGCTGGTCGCCCCTCCGGCCGCGCCCGAGGCTCCGGGCGAAGCGGACATCGACGCGCTACTGCGCGCCGCGCTAGCCGAACTGCCGCCCTCGAAAGCGGCGGCGCGGGTGGCCAAGGCCCACGGGCTCGACCGCAAGGCGCTCTATGCTCGGGCGATGGACCTCAAGGCGTGATCCGCGACCGCAAGACCGCCGAAGCGCGCGGGCGGCGCGGCGAGATGGCCGCCGAGCTCTGGCTGCGGGCGAAGGGCTGGTCGATCCTCGACCGGCGCCGCAAGACCCCGGCGGGAGAAATCGACCTGATCGCGCGCGAGGGCGGCACGGTGGTCTTCGTCGAGGTCAAGTGGCGCGCGAAAGTCGCCGAACTCGACTACGCGATCGACCATTACCGCCTGCGACGTGTCGCGGCGGCGGCGGAAATGGTCGCGCACGAATACGCCAAACAGGGCGAAGGCCTTCGCGTCGACGTGATCCTGCTTGCACCACGCAGCCTGCCTCGCCACATCGTCAACGCCTGGCAGCCCTGACGGGGCCGCGCCGAACCGAAAGAGAGACTAGCATGACCCTGCGCGTCGCGGTCCAGATGGACCCGATCCAATCGATCAACATCGCCGGCGATTCGAGCTTCGCGCTGATGCTCTCGGCGCAGGAGCGCGGGCACGAGATATTCCACTACGACGTCGGCTCGCTGACGCTCGACGAGGACGACCGGCTGATCGCGCACGCGCACCCGGTGACCGTGCAGCGCGTCGAGGGGATCCACCCCCTCCGATTCGCCCTGCCCATCGGGCAGCGGCTGCCGCTCCACGTGGGGGCGGGAAAGGTGCTCACCGCCGGCATGGTGGAGCGTGCGGCCAACCGCTGCCGGCGCATCATCGACGCCGACATCGTCGCCATGCTCGCCGATGCGGGTGACGGGCTGTCGCTCGTGCTCGGCGAGGTGGCGCAGCCGTGGCCACTACGCGTCGTCCGTGATGCGGAGGAGGGGCGGCAGCTGCTGGCACAGGCCACGCTCGTG
>JAJXVK010000183.1 GCA_021782155.1 Pseudomonadota bacterium | reverse complement strand
CCTGGTAGTCGCTGCCTTCGGACGCGATCTGGTACATCGCCATCCACACCTCGGCCTGGCGCGGAAGACGCGCCGCCGCCGCGCGCAAGGTGGCCATCCGCTTGCCTGCCGGATCGACAATCGCGGTGATGCGGGCATAGGTCCGGTGCCCCTCGATCCAGCCCGGATTGGCCGCGAGCAGCCTGGCGAGATCGGCCAGCGACGCCACGCCGTCGCCAGCGGCAAGCTGCGCGGCGGCGCGGCCGAGGATCACGCTGCCGTCGGCAGGCGCCAGCGCGCGGGCGCGGTCGAACAGCGCGACGGCGCGGCGCCCCGCCTCCATCGCGGTGCGCGCCTGGCTGTGCGCGATCAGCGCGTCGGTGGGAGCGAGCTTGCCCGCGCGGGTGAAGGCGGCATTGGCACCGGCGCTGTCCTGCAGGTCGCGGCGGGCGAGGCCGAGGATCTGCCATGCGCGCGGGTTGCGCGCTTCGCGTCCGGCGGTCTCCTGCGCGAAGCGCCGCTCGACGGCTTCGAGCAGGTCGACCTTGAGCGCCGCGAGACCCGCGCGCATCAGCGCTTCGCCGGAAGTACCGGGATCGGCGAGCATGGCGCGTAGCTGGACGGCGGTTCCGGTCATGACCGGCTGGGGTTAGCGGGCCCGGCGCGGCTTGTCGAACCGCCTCGCGCCCGCGCCAACGAAAAAGGCGGGCCCCTTGTGGGGACCCGCCGATTTCGTTTGCGGCCTTTGCCTTCGACTTAGAAGTCGAGGGTGATGCCCGCGTAGATGTAACGGCCAAGCGAGTCATAGACCTGCGCCCAGACGTTGCCATTGCACGGACCGGCCGGGCAGGCAGCGCCGGCGGTGATCGGCGGCTGCTTGTCGAACAGGTTGTTCGCGCCAAGGCGGAACTTGTAGTGATCGCCGATGCGCGCATTGAACGCCAGGTCGAAGTAGCTGACCGACGGGATGCGTGCATTAACCGCCTGGGTGTTCTTGCCAGTGCCATAGAGCACGGGCTGATCCTTCGCGGTGCCATCCTGCTGGACCGCATCGAAATAGCGCCAGCGCAGCGAGAGGCCGAGGCCCGACGGCAGGTCGAAGCCCACGCGCATCTGGTGACGCCACTTCGGATTCGGCGTGCCGCAGATCGCGCCGTGGTACCCGGCGCAGTCGTAAGGCGTGGATACACCGTCGTCGGTGACGAGGCTGTTGAGGTAGGTGCCGACGAAGTTCACCGACAGGCGGCCAAGATTGCCGATGCGACGGTTGTAGGCGGCGGTGATGTCGACGCCCTTCGTGCTCGCGCCACCGATGTTCTGGTTGGTGTCGATCACGTAGCCGTTCGACGTACGCCACAGCGAGCCGGACGCATCGCGATGGACGAGGTTGCAGTAGAACGGATCGGCCGTCGTGGTGCACTGGCTGAGGATCGTGTCCGCGCCGATGCCCTGGATCGCCTGCTTGATCTTGATGTTGAAGTAGTCGACGCTCAGCACGAAGCCGGGCAACATGCGCGGCTGGATGACCACACCGGCGGTCCAGGTGTCGGCGACTTCAGGCGACAGCTGGGCGTTGCCGCCGATGAACCCGTTATACTGGTTCGCGGGGTTCGACGGAACGTTCTGGCCGACCGAGAGGCCTTGGGCAAGACAGCCCGTTTCCGACGCCAGGATGGCGTGATCGGTGCAGGGATCGGTCACACCGTCGAGCGCCACGCGGTTCGGAGCGAACAGGTCCTGCAGCGTGGGCGCGCGAACCGCGCGGTTGTAGCCGCCACGGAACTTGATGTCGCGGACCGGCGAGATTTCGCCCTCGATCTTGTAGGTATCGGTGCTGAAGGTTGAACCGCCACCGACCTTGTAGCTCGAATAGCGGTAACCGCCGGTGAGCGATGCGCTGTAGATGAAGCCGTCCTGGACCAGCGGGACCTGGACTTCGGTGAAGAACTCCTTGACGTTGAAGTCACCCGCAACCGGCAGCGTCGGCGCGCCCTGGCCGGCGAGGTCGCCGGTCTGGAACTCGAGATCCGAACGGAAGTCCAGCGTTTCCTTGCGGTATTCGCCACCGAGAACGATGCTCACGCCGTCGTTCGCCCACGGCGACTTGATGCCGTATTCGCCGAGGTTGCCCGACAGGAAGCCCGAAAGCACCTGCTCGGTGTTGATGCCGCGCGAGAAGCCCGGGGTGGCGAGGTAGGCGACCGCCGCCGGGGTCACGCCGCCGGGAGCGAAGATGTCCCACGGCACGCAGTTCGGATCGCTGCCGTCAAGCGTCGAGCGACAGACCGGCGTACCGCCCGGACCGGTGACGACATCGAGCGCCTTCTGCAGGCGGCTGACCGAGAAGTCGTTGAGGTAAGTCTGGTTGGTCAGCGTACGGCCGTACTGGTAGTACACGTCGTAGTTCCAGGCCTTGCCCAGATCGCCCTTCATGCCGAGCACGCCGCGATAGCTGGTGTGCTCGAGGTCGTCCTGACGCGGACCGCCTTCGACGTCGCGACGCAGCAGCTGCATGAAGCCCCGGTTGTAGGTCGTGCCGGTGGTCGGATCGATGAAGTTGTAAGGCGTGCCGCCCGGGGTGTTGCCGACCACGTCGAACGCGTTGGCCGGGCTGGGGCTGACGAGCAGGTTCTCGTTATCGCAGACGATCGAGAACTGCTGCGCCGAAAGCAGCGGGTTGTCGCAGTTGATCGAGAGCGTGTTGCCGAAGTCGCCCGACGGCGCGATCTGCGCGACGGTGCGGTCGTCCATGAACATGAATTCCATGTACGGGTGCAGCGACTCGTTGATCTCGTAATCGGCGAACATGCCGGCGGTGTAGCGCTCGTCCGGACGCTGGAAGTAGTTCAGCGGCGCGTAGTTGTAACGCGTGAACGACTTGTCGAAGACGCGGCCGTTTCCGACCTGGAAGATGGTCGAGGTGAAGTTGGCCGGGTTGCCCCCGCTGTCGTAGATGATGAACGAACCCGTCGGCGAAGTGAGCGAGCCGCCGCAGCTGTAAGCGGTCTTGGTCGTGCCGAGCGCGCAGGCCGAGTAGTCGCGCTGCGCCTGGGTGACGGCGTTGACCTTGCGGTAGCCGGCATAGGCGGTGATGTGGCCGTGGCCGTCATCGAAGCCGACGCCGAACGAAGCCGTCGCGTCAACCGCGCCGCCATCGGCGGTGTTGCCGCTCGGATAGCCGAAGCCGCGGCCCTTGAGCGCGTCGGTGACGGCGCTGCCGACGCTGTTGTTGTGGTTGTAGAAGCTGTACTGGCTGTCGAGACGGAAGCCCTCGAAGTCGGTATCCATCACGAAGTTGACGACGCCGGAGACGGCGTCGGCGCCGTAGACCGACGAGGCGCCGCCCGTCAGCACGTCGATGCGCTTGATCATCGAGCCGGGGATGATGTTGATGTCGGCGGCCGACGAACCCGGGTCACCCGGGACGACGCGGCGGCCGTTGACGAGGACCAGTGTACGCTCCGAGCCGAGACCGCGCAGGTTCAGCGTGGCGGTACCCGATGCGCCGTTCGCGTAGTTCGCGCCCTGGCCGGCGAAGACCTGCGGCAGCGAGTTGACGAGGTCCTCGACGCGGGTCGTGCCCGTGTCCTTGATTTCCTGCGCCGACACGACGGTGACCGGCGTGGCCGATTCGACGTTCGGCGAGACGATGCGCGAACCGGTGACGACGATCGGCGCGGCGGCGCCGGTCGTTGCGTCGGCGGCTTGCGGCGCGGTGTCCTGCGCGAAAGCGGGGGTCGCGAGCATCGCGATCCCGAGCGCCAGCGGAGCAGCGCCCGCCTTGAGCTTCGAGAAGTTAGTCATGTGTTTCCAGCCCCTATTGAAGGATTGGCGACCTTTACGGCCGCCGCATCACAGGCCAGGTCCGGAACACATGCACGCGCGCATGCCTCCAAAATGACCCGGATGAGCGGGGGGTGCCCAATCGCTATGTCGCTGTAAACCCGCGTGCGGCGAAATTGCGGCGCTTTTGTTCCGCATGTAACCAATTTGCCACAGTGGGGGTTTGTTTCGTTTCTCGCGCCCCTTGCGCGCGGCCTCCAGTCGCGACACACCATGCGCGATCCGGCCCGTTCCATGCCGCAGGGAGAGCCCAATGAAGCGCGTGACAGTCCTCCTCGCCATCGTGCCTGCGCTTGCCGTCGCCCCGGCTGTTGCCGCCCGTGGCACCGACGCCTCCAGGCTCGAAACGCCCAGGGTCTTCCAGGACCTGCTCGATTGCCGCCAGCTCACCGACCCGGCGCAGCGGCTCGCCTGCTACGACCAGAAGGTGACCACGCTTGAACAGGCCCAGCAGTCGCACGACATCGTCGTCGCCGACAAGGCCGAGGTCCACGAGGCGCGCAAGGGCCTGTTCGGCCTGTCGCTGCCCTCGATCAAGCTGTTCGGCGGCGGAAGCGACGAGGACGAGATCAAGCAGATCGACGCGGTCGCGAAAAGCGCCCGCCAGGTTGGCTATGGCGCCTGGCAGTTTACGCTGGAGGATGGCGCCACCTGGCAGCAGATCGACACCCAGACCGTTGTGTTCGGCCCCCGTCCAGGAAGCAGGATCAGGATCAGGCGCGGCGCGCTGGGCAGTTTCATCGCCAATATCGATGGCCAGCCGGGCATCAAGGTGCGCCGCGTCCAGTAGCCTGTCCGGGTCGGTCCGAAATGGTTTCACACGAAATCGGGCTGATTGACGCGGCGGGCGATTGGAGGCACATTTCTCTTGTAATGAGGACCGTCTTGTCCGCGGAAAGGGTTCTGGTCAAAATGCGAATTCTGATGATTGCGGCGCTCGGCGGGCTTGCCGCGCTGACTGCCGCCCTGCCTGCCCACGCCCGGAGCGAGGCCAGCCAGGCGCAGGACGCCGGCGCCGAGGCAGCGGCCCAGGCAAGGGCCGGCACCATCAAGGTCGAGGGCGACGGCAAGAATGACAAGGAAGACATGGGCAAGGCGGACCGCGTGATCTGCCGCAAGATCGAAACGATCGGCAGCCGCCTCAACGCGCAGCGCGTCTGCGCCACCGCCGCGCAATGGTCGGCGATGAAGCAGGAGGGCCGCGAAGGCCTCGATCGCATCCAGACCCAGCGCTACAACGGCAACGGCGGCTGACCGCCAGCCGGGCAGGCCTTGCAGGAGAATCCCGTGACGAAATCGCGCCTCATCCCGATGACCCTTCTCGCGCTGATGGTGGCCGCGCCCGGCGCGGCGTTCGCCGCCGATCCGGAGCCGCAGGCCTCGGCCTCGGGCTCGGCCACGCCCGACACCGGGGCAGCCTCGCGCAACTACGACAAGGAAGACATGGGCAAGGGCGACCGCGTGATCTGCCGCAAGATCGAGACGATCGGCAGCCGCCTTCACGCGCAGCGCATCTGCGCCACCGCCACCCAGTGGTCGGCCATGAAGCAGGAACAGCGCGAAGGCCTCGAACACATCCAGACGCAGCGCTACCCGGGCAACGGCGGCTGAGGCTGCTGGCCAACCGCCGACCCTGGAGGTCCGATTCTGACATTCGATACCGTCTGCGACTCGGTCGCGCTCGAATGCCGGAATCTCGTCGGGCCACTAGGGCATCGGCCCCGCCAGCAGCAGCGGGTCGAGCCGCGCCGCGTCCCACTTGACGCTCCAGTGCAGATGCGGCCCCGTCGCGCGCCCCGTCATGCCGATGCGCGCGATGAACTGGCCCTGCCTGACGTGCTCGCCAACCTTCACCTCGAGCTCCGAACAGTGCAGGAAGGCGCTGTTGAGCCCCATGCCGTGGTCGATCATCAACAGGTGCCCTTCGAGCGTGAAGGGGTCCTGCGCCGCAAGGATCACCACACCGTCGGCCGGCGCGACGATCGGCGTGCCGCTTGTCCCCGTCGCGATGTCGATCCCCGAATGGTAACTGCCCGCCACACCCTGGTAGATGCGCTGTGCGCCGAATTTGCCCGAGATGCGGCCTTCGACCGGCCAGATGAACTTCTCACGCCAGCCATCGGCATCGGTGCGCAGCGCGCGCGCGGCGTTGATCTGCGCCAGTTCGCCCTTGCGGATGCGCAGGAACTCCTCGCTCGGCATCTTTCCCGGCTTCATCGGGATGTCGAGCCGCTCGATCTCCCATGCACGCGGCGCAATCGCGATATCGCGGCGCACCGTGTGTCCGTCGTCGAGCGTGGCGACGAGACTGGCAGAGGCACCGGCGTCGCGGTCGAAGGCAATGAAGAACGCGCCGTCGCGCGCCACCGGGATCGCCTTGCCGTCGAGCGCAAGCGAAACGGTCCCGGCCGGCGCGCGGCCTCGCGCCCAGCCGCCCTGTTCGCATTCGCCCGACAGCGCGATGGCCCCCGCTGGCTGCGGCGGGGGATCGGCAACGGGCGGAGACGGGTCGGCCGCCAGCGCTTGCGGCGGCGCGGTTTCCGGCAGGGCAAGGTTGCAGCTGCCCATGCCCAGCAACACCGCGCCGCCCGCGGCGAGGCGCAATGCACGCTTCGGGCGGCGGCTCACGCCTGGTCCAGCAGGCGGCGCGTCGCGATCTCGGGCGTGGCGTAGGCTTCCTGCCGCTCCACGCTCCAGTAGCGCAGCAGGTCGAGCGGGATCTGTTCGCCGCTTACCGCGCAGACCACGTGGTCGCCCGGCGAGAGCTGGCGGAAGCCGTTGGGAAGGTAGTGCAGGCGGGCGGCACGGCCCTTGGGAGACATAAGCATGGCGCCAAGCCTAACGGACCCCGGCGCTCAAAACAATTCCTGCTGCCCGCCCCCGCCCGGCGCGGCGCGCGCGCGGGGGGCGCTTCGCCCGGTCCCGCCGCCCG
>JAJXVK010000182.1 GCA_021782155.1 Pseudomonadota bacterium | reverse complement strand
GCGCAGTCCAAGCGGCAACCCATCGGTGCCGACGTCGCCCATTTCGAACTGCGTCGCGTGCAAGGGGCCGAGCAGCGTGGCGTCGGGATCGCGCCGTCCCAGCTCGATCCGCGCCGCGGTCAGCCCGTCTCGCGTGCTCGTGCTGAGATAGCCCTGGCCGGTCATGAACGCGACGTCGCCGGCCACGCGCAGGTCTGCCTCGCCGCGCGTGCCGCGCGTGGAATCGGAGACCGTTCGCAGTTCCACGTCGCTCAGCGGAAAGCTCAGCGCGAGCCATGGCGTGGCTTCGCGCGGATAGGCGGGCTTGCCGTGCGAACCCTTGCGCGCCGCCAGCCGGTCGCGTGCCGCTTCGCGCTCGGCGCGTTGTTCGAAGGGGAAGGGCTGGAGCGTCTCGACGATAACCACCTGGCGGCGCAGGTCGACCTTGAGCCTGAGCGGCATCAGCTGTTCGAGCAGGTCGGCGCGCACGTAAAGCTCGCCGTCCATCGCCGCCGCCTCGCGCGGATCGAAGGGCACTCCGCTGTCGCCGACCTTGAGCGTGCCGGCGCGCAGGTTGAGCGCTATGTTCTTCTTCTCGTCGAGCACCCAGCCCGAGGCATAGCGTCCATCGTCGCTGACCACGATGGCGAGGTCGAGCAGGCGCGCGAACTCGCCCAGCGGCAGGTAAACCCCCGCCCGCGTCCCGTAGGCGGTAATCGTGTCCGACAGGCTGCCGCTGGTTGTCTGGATCTCGAGGATCAGCTCGTCGTCCTCGGTAAAGGGCGTTCCGCTGCCGAACGTGTCAGGGCCGATGCCAGAGGCGCGCGTGGCAAGGGCCGTAGCGCCCACAGCGTTCGTGGAGGCGCCGGGCTGCCCGAAGGCCGGGCTCGGAAGCGCGAGCCGGGCGGGTGCCGGTCGCGGCTCTGTCTGCCCGAAGGCCGGCTTGGGCATGGCCGGCTTAGCCTGACGCTCGGCCACATTGGAAGGGCCGCTATCCGGATCGGGCGCGATCGGTGGCGCGGAACGAACCGGCGCGGCAAGCGCGATATACGCCGGGCTGGAGGGAGCAGCAGTCGCTTCGCCCTGTTCGCTGGTCGGCGCGGAGGCGGCCGGCGGCTGGTTTTGCGCTATGAGCCTCCTCGCGGTGTGGCGCGGCGCGGCGGCCAGGCGTCGCGCAGGAGAAGCGGCAATCCGCTGCTCCGCTGGCGCGGACGGTGGTCTTGCGCGCGCGCTCGCGGCGCTTTGCGGCGGCCCGGCGGCGTCTGGCACGGTCGGCACGGCGAGCGAGGCGATTTCGACGCGTGGCGCAAGCATGGGCGCATCCGTCGCGATCGGCGCTGTCCGTTCCCCGGCCGGCGGGGCGGGGCGGGTCGGGGCCGAGATCTCCAGACGCCGGCCGGGCGAAGCGTCCGCGGCCGGCAATTCGATGCCGGGGATCGTTGGGGCGAGAGTCGGGACAGCCAGCGCAAAATGCGTCTCGACCTCGCCGGCCAGGACAGCCCGAAGCGCCTCGTCCGTGAGTGGGGGCGTGGTGTCGGGGCGGTCAACAAGGGCGGGCGGAAGCGGGCTTGCGCGCGGCGCCCCAACTGCGGGCAGGTTGACCGCGGGCAGACCAATGGCCGTCGCCGGGGAGGGCGTGATCGCGAGCGCGGTTGCCGGAACTGCGGCCGGCGCGGAGCGAGGTTCCTCACGCGCCCGTTGCGGCTTGGTCCTGCTTGCCGCGGGTGGGTCAGCCACCGGCGCGTCGCGCGATTGCGCGAAGGCGAGGGGCGGCGGGGGTCCGGGAGGCGGCTTGCGCTTGTTGTCGGGCGGGCGATCGTCCGGGGGAGAAGCGGAGGGCGCGGAACCAGTGCCGTCGATCAGCAGCGTGGCCCCGGCGACGATTCCGCCGAGACCTGTGGCCGCGATCAGTGCCGCCCTTGTCTTGCCCCGCCCAGGACGCGTCACGGCACGACGAAGTCTTCTTTCGCGAGGGTCTGGCCAGGCGCGAAGTCGTCATCGGTGTAGGTCACGGTCAGCTTCGCGCCTCTGGCATAGAGTGCGGGATCGGCCTTTTGGTCGATCGGAATCTGCACCGAACGCTGGTCGATCTCGGGATAGACGCCGATGCCCTTGATCTCGGCGATCGGCTTCTTTGATCCGGCCGAAGTCACGGCGATATTGCCGAACGACGAGCGGGTGCCGGCACGCGTCACGACCAGCCGCACGACCGGCTCTCCGGCGGCGGTTCGCGCGACCTGGATGTCCTTGAGACCCGAGGTCAATGTCGTGTCGCCCACGCGCACGATGATCGGGATCGCGATCCCGAAGCGCGGCATGATGGTCACGCCAACGCCGCTGCCCGCCGGCGCGTTGCCGGTCGCCTGTTCGATCGAGATGCCGCCGGTTTGCGGAGGAACCGCGATCGCCGAGAAGTGCGAACGGTATTCGCCGGGCGGCAGGTCGGGCGGCACGCGCACCATGATCCGCACGAGTTGCGCTTCGTTCGCGGGAAGCGTGACGCGGTGCGGCGACCAGCGCAGCAGGGAAGTGGCGGTCTTGACCCGCGCTTTCACCGCGGGGTCATTCACCGTTCCCAGGTCGACCAGCCGACCGTCGGGCAGCATGGTCATGTCGGTGATGGTGATGTCGTAGTCGCCGGTGGCGTCGGCGCGGTTGTAGAGGCCGATCGTGGCGGTACGGTCGCGGTCCGTCAGCACCACCCGCTTCGGATAGAGATTGACGTCGCCCATGCCGCCGACAGACCCTTCGGGCGCCTGTCCCGGAGCCGCGGCGGGCGGCTGCTGTTCGGGCTGCGCCTGTTGTCCGAGCGCCGCCGCGGGCAGGGCCCAGACCGCAAGACCGAGCATGAAACCGGCTGAACGATAATTGCCGCGGACGCGGATTGCAGTGTCGGTCTTCAAAAATTCCATGGCGAATGCACCGCTTAGCCAAGCACGTTGATCGCCCTAAGGAATACTACGTGTTTCCGCCACCTGAACGATGCGAATGTACACAGCTATCGCATGAAGACGCTGCGGTCAGTTGTAGTAGGCGACTACCGGGTAGGTGCCGGAATAGGTTCCGCCCGGCTGCCCGGCGGGCACCGTGAGCGTTCCGCCCACGCTCAGAAGATACACGCCCGAAACGCTCAGGATGCCAAGGCTGATGGCTGCCTTGGTGGTGAACGACATGGATGCCCCGCCCGGTGCCGTGACAGTGCCGGGGCCGGTCGCGACCGCAAAGCTGCGCAACGGGAATCCGACGACCTTGAAGCGGTCGGCGGTGGTGGACGAGCCGTTGACGAAGTGCACGCCGCCGGTCGGCGTTCCCGTTCCCGTGGTCGCGACCACAACGGTGCCGGTCGAGGCCACGGAAAACTTCCCGAAGCTCAGCTGCGCGCCATTCGAATGACTGATCGCCAACGGCGTCACCACTTTCGCGGTCGCGGTGCCGGGCGTCGTCTGGCTGTTGCCCGACGCGGCATGCGCCACGCCGGTCGACAGGGCGACAGTGGCCAGGGAAATGAGAAGCTTGCGCATGGCTCGCACTCCGTCAGCCGTCAGTAACAGCCCGCGCGCGATGCGCGTGCCGGTACTCCGGTTGGCGAAGGCAGGGCGCGAATGTCATTCGCGCCCTGCGTTGCCTCAATGATCAGTTGTAGGCGACCGTGGCGCTGTACGAGCCGGTGTAGTTGCCTCCGGTCTCGGTACCGGCAACGGTGAGCGTGCCGCCCACCGTGAACGAACCGGTGCCGCCGGAGCTGAGCGTTTGCGAGGCAGCCGACGGCGAAGTCGAGAAGCTCATCGTGCTGGTGCCGTTGCCGACGGTGCCGCCACCGGTCGTGATCGAATAGCTGCGGCTCGCGTCGCCCGTGACCGAGAAGCTGTCGGCCGAACCGGTCGCGCCGGGCACGAGGCCAACGTCGCCGGTCGCCGTGGCTGTGCCGGCGGAGTCGACGACCACGGTGCCGCCGGTTCCGGTGGTGAAGGTCGCGAAGCTCAGCGAACCCGTGTTGTGCGTCAGCACGATCGGCGAAACGATGGTCGCCGTGGCCGAACCCGAGGCGTTCGAAGAGTTGCCCGAAGGCGCGGCGAAGGCAGTGGCCGGAGCAAGCGCGATGACCACAGCCGCAAGAACGATCTTCTTCATTTTCATTCCACCCAAAGTCTTGGCCCTGGCGCCCCCGCGCTGCAGGCCGTTGGTCCCGAGCGGGGATTGCAGTCCGATGGGGCGGCAATCCACGCGATGTTCGGACTAGGGCCCAACCGTTAAGGACATCCTAAGTGGAAAACCTAAGGGGTTGTGCGGTTGACGGCTTACCTCCAAGTGCCCGAACCCGGCGAGAAATGGGCAGAAATTGACGGTCAGGGACAGGGAGCAGCCGGCGGTTGCGACCCTCCAGCCCGAGTTCAGCCGCAACGAAACATCCGAATCGGACTAAAAATTCCGGCATTATCGGTAGATATTCGCAGCGGGCGAATCCGGTTCGGGAGTCAGCCGTAAACCACCACGACCGGAATCGTTACCTGGTAATTGGCCGAAGGCAGGTCAGCAGGCAGGTGCAAGGTGCCGCCGATGTCGAACCTGTCACGCCCCTGGCCGTCGAGCTGCCAGGCCGTGCCGCCTGACGCGGCGTTGGCGCTGACTGCGGCCAGGCCGTCGACATCCAGGGGCGGGGCCAAGCCTCCTCCGCCGCCCGTGATCGATCCGGTCGCGACGACGCTGGCCGGGAGCTGCACGACATAGGTTCGCCCCGGCTCTCCTGTAACCGTGAAGCTCGCCGGGTGGGTATCGAGACAGGCACCGCCCATGCAGGCCGACTGAGCCCCGCCCGAATAGCCGAGGGCACCGTCAGCGCCGACGGAAACGGTCCCCGGAAGCTTGCTGGCGAAGACACCGCCGAAAGCAAGGTCGGCCTGGCGGGCAACGACAAGTGGCTCGACCACCTGCGCCAGCGCCGATCCGGTTGCGGTAGCGGCAGTGCCGCTTGCCAGCGCGGGCGTGGCGGGAAGCCCGATCACCGCGAGGAGACATGCGGCGAGCCTTGCCGGGCGGATTGGCCAGCGCATCTCAGTACACCTGGATCACGGCAGCCGTGGCCGGAAGCGGGAAGACCAGTTGTCCGCCACCCGCAGCGCGAGTGACGTCGAGCCTGGCGCCGATGCGGAAGGTCTGGCTGCAGGTGCGGGTCATGCAATTGGCCAGGGTCAGCGTGGCCACCGAACCGGTGAGCTGGTTGCCGCTCCCCTGCAGGTCGCTGGTCAGGTCGGACAGCTGTCCGGTAACGCCACCGCTTCGAACGGTCTGGTAGCCGGCGAAGATGACCTGAACGACAATGGTGATGTTGCCGTTCCCGGCACGGCCATATTGGTTGCCGTTGTTGCCCCGGTCATAGGTGACGGTGAACTGGGCGGGGCCGACCGGATCGCCGTCGATCCCGAACAGCCCGCTGTCAAGCACCGAACCGTCTGGACCCACCGTGCGCGTTCCGCTCGCCGGCACCAGCAGGGTGCCGAAGCGCAACGGCTGGTCGGCGGTGATCGTCACGTTCGGCGTATCGCCCAGCGCGATGGCGCCGAGCGGCAGCGGCAGGCACAGCCATGCCGCGAGAAGCGCGCAACGGCGCGCCAGCCTCGCCCTGCTCACGAGGCCGGATCCGCCAGGGTGATGCACATCGCCTGTCACAACGGCCATGCTATCGCCGAAGAGCGACGGGGTGCAACCCGCTGACTGCTTGCTGCGGACCGTTGTCCCATTTCGGCCTGGTCGGCACCGCAACCGTTAACATGGAAGCGCTTGCGGTCCAGGTGCCGGACCCAGTGATCCGATTCTGACGTTCGATACCGTCTGCGGTTCGGTCGCGCTCGAATGTCAGAATCTCATCGGACCACTAGAAGGTCATCAAGTCCTCGCCGAAGATGACCGGGCCCGCATAGGCCTTGCGGATCTCGGACAGGATGTAGGCGCGCCGGGTCGTCTCGTCGCCCGGCGAAGTGCCGAAGTGGGTCAGCACGACTTCCCTTACGCCCGCTGCGGCGGCAAGCTTGCCGACGTTCTCGGGCGTCAGGTGCTCATGCTCCATGTGGTCGATCAATGGCTGCTGGTTGACCGCGGTAAGTGCGCCACGCTTGCGCAGACTGTCGAGCACGCCGGGCAGGTCGATCACTTCGCTGACGAGGACGTCGGCGCCCTTGGCCAGCTTTATCACCGCTTCGCTCGGTCCGGTATCGCCTGTGAACACGATCGAGCGGTCGGCCATGTCGAAACGGTAGCTGTAGGAGCGGTCGGTGCCGTGATCGCTGACCGGCAGGTGCATCGTCGCGTAGTGCGAGTTCTCGACCGCGGTCACGGTGACGTGATCGTCGTGATAGACTTCGCGGGGAGTGGTGACGTCGAAGTCCTGCCCCTTGAATACTGACGCCATCGGCCCGAGGTCGGGCAGTTCGGGGCGAAAGATCGCCTCGCCGCTCGACAGCGCGGTCAACGTGCGCTGGACGAACTGGTCGGTGCCCGGCGGGCCATAGAAGGTCACGGGCCTGCGGCGGCGCGCCGGCCAGTCAAGCGCGAGGAAGCCCATCGTGCCGGCGGTATGGTCGAAGTGGAGGTGGGTGATGAACACCGCGTCGATCGAGGTGAGGGTGCGCCCGCTGCGCACGATCTGCCGCGCGGTGCCGTCGCCGATGTCGATCAGGTAGGTCTTGCCGCCGACCTGGAGCAGGTTGGCGGGTTGCGAGCGCGAGATCCGCGCGATCGGGCCGCCGCCGGTGCCGAGCAGGACGACCTCGTCGTTGACCACCGGCG
>JAJXVK010000181.1 GCA_021782155.1 Pseudomonadota bacterium | reverse complement strand
GATCTAAGCGTCTCGCGCGGGCAATCTGATCGAGGAACAGCTCCTCCACCTCGCGCACCTCCGGAACCTTGCCCCAGGCCGAGCGGGTGCGGGCAATGCCGACGGCGACGTCCCGGAATTCCGGCTCGAGCCGGCCGGGCCAGGGTGAACCCTTCCGCGCCGGGCAGGGTTCGAGCGCCTCGCCGGTTCCCTGCCGCCAGCGCAGCCGGCCATAGTCGCCCAGCATGCGCGCGGCTTCGCCTTCGACCAGCATCGCGCAGTCGTGCCACGGGCCATAGAGGCGCCCGTTGGGCTTGCGCCGGCGCGGGTCCCTTTCGCGATGGAGCGGCGTATCCCAGCGGTTGCCGGCCATGTCGATCCCGCCGCACACCGCGATCGTGTCGTCGATCACCACGATCTTCTGGTGGTGGCTGCACCCCAGCGGATGGGCGGAATCGAGCCGGAAGTGTACGCGCGGATGCCGCCACCAGCGCAGCAGGTCGAGCATCATCCGGCCGCGGAACACCGCCTTGAACGCACCGAAGTTCCACTTGAGCACGCGAATGTCGAGGTCCGGATTGCGGTCGGCCAGCCACAGGACGAATGGGCCAAGGCGCCGCGGCGGAACGGTCTTGCGCCGCAGGTTCCACCAGCGCCGGCCAATATCGAACCGCACGCGCGTATCGAAATCCCAGCCGATGAGCAGGATGCGCTGCCGGGCATTGAGCATCGCCTCGCGCATCAGTTCAAAATAGGGCGCCGCGTCGACCACCACGTGAGCACGCGAGGCCTTGCCGTAACGCCAGACGGCCGGGGACACGCCCAGCACTGCCTCGGTGCCCTCGTCATCCATTGCCTTCGTCCCGCAAGCTTTTCAGGCTGCCCGCGAGCCGGGCGGGACGCGCCGTCATGCCGGGCGGGAACTGGAGAATCCGGCCGAGCGCGCCCTCACGGTCAGCGCTGGATGACCACTTCGTCGGGGTGGACGACGTTGAGCCTGCTGCGCAGCAATTCGCCGACGAGATCGGGATCGGCATGCCTGGGGTCCAGCAGGTTGACCTTGTTGCGCAGGTCGTCGGTCTCGGATGTCAGCTGCTTCACTTCCCGATGGCGTTCGGCCAGCAGCCGCGCGTTCTCGCTCCACGCCAGAAGCCCGCTCGGCCCGGCGAGCCCGATTGCTCCCAGCAGCAGCAACGCGACGAGCGCGAGCGTCTGCGTAAGGCTTTCGCGTGGCAATTTGGGTGGACGGTTGCGAGCCATGGCGCACAGAATCACAGTTTACCCAAGCGCGCAAGCCGTATTTGAGCATTGATTCGCCCGTTCCGGCCTCGCTGCCGCGTCTGGCGCTGCACACGACCTTGCCGAGCGCCGCGAACTCGTTATGGCCATGGCCAGGCAAGTACCAAGGGGACCTGGGCGGATGTCCGGACGGATACTGGTGATCGAAGACGACGACCGCCTGGCGCAATACGTCGTGCAGGGATTGACGGAGGCCAACTTCACGGTCGATCGCGCCGCCAACGGCCGCGATGGACTGTTCCTGGCCACCGACAGCGAGTTCGACGTGATCATCCTCGACCGCATGCTGCCCAAGATGGACGGGATGCAGGTGATGAAGGCCGTCCGCGCGGCGGGGGTCGCGACGCCGATCCTCGTCCTTTCGGCGCTCGGCGCGACCGACGACCGGGTCGAGGGTCTCACCGCGGGGGCTGACGATTACCTGTCCAAACCCTTTTCGTTCGCCGAGCTCCTTGCGCGCGTGCAGGTGCTCCAGCGCCGCAACAGCCCTGCGGGACAGGTCCAGCAGGCCGTGCTGCGCTGCGCCGATCTCGAGCTCGACCGGCTGTCGCGTCAGGTCCGCCGCGGTGAGCGCAAGATCGCGGTGCAACCGCGCGAGTTCCGGCTGCTCGAATACCTGATGCTGCACCAGGGCGAAGTGGTGACCCGCACGATGCTGCTCGAGGCGGTGTGGGACTATCACTTCGATCCCGGCACCAACGTCATCGACGTCCACATCAGCCGCTTGCGCCGCAAGATCGATGATGGCGAGGCCCGCCCGCTGCTGCACACGGTGCGCGGCGCGGGCTATCGCCTGTCTGACGACTGACGGGGGCCGACGCCCGGTGCGCCGCCTGTTGACTTCGACCGTCGCTGGGCTGGTGCTGGCGATCTTCCTCGTCCAGCTCGCCTCGACCGGCGCGGCGCTTTACCTGCTGCGCGTTCAGATGGCCTCGATCATCCACGAGGGCCGCGCGCGCGAGGTCCTCGACGTTCGCGACGACCTTCTCGCTTCGTATTACGACGGGGGCGGGAGTGAGCTGCGCGAGTACATCAGCGCCCGGCGCGGCAGCATCGACGATCCGACCATCTTCGTCGCGCTCCTCGGCGTCGGCGGCACGCCGCTGCTCAACAATCTCGTCACGCCGCCCCGGGCCGTGCCGACCGGCACCCCGGGCCGCGTGCTCGCGCAACAGCATTCCGGCCAGGCCCCGGCAGAGGCACTGGCCATCCGCACCGACCTGCCGGACGGTTCCCGCCTTGTCGTCGGCACCGCGACCGAAAGCGAGCAGCACTTCGTCATCGCCTTCGCCGAGGCGATCGGGCTGACCATCGCGCTGACCGTCGCGGTGGCGCTCGCCGCCGCGCTGGCGCTGGGGTACGTCATCAGCCGCCGCACCCATGCCATCGCCGAGACGGCGGAGGCGCTTGCGCAAGGCGATTTCGCGGCGCGCGTTCCGCGCGAGGACGTGGGCGACGGGTTCGACCACCTGCGCCGGCAGATGAACCTGATGGCCGAACGCATCGACCTGCTTGTCGGCGAGCTGCGCGGCGTCGCCGGATCACTCGCGCACGACCTGCGCTCCCCGGTCGCCCGGCTCAGCGCCTCGATCGACACCGCGGCGACCCACGTAGCCGATGAAAGCGCTGCGGCCGAGGCGCTGCAACTGGCCCGCCAGGATGCCGATGCGCTCGAGGCGATGCTCACCACCGCGCTCGAGCTGTCGCGCCTCGAAAGCGCGACAATCGCCGACCGGCGCTCGCCGACCGACCTCGGCGCGGTCTGCGCCGACATCGTGGAGCTCTACGAACCGCTGGCCGAGCACGCGGGCATCGCGCTCGACTGCAAGTCCGTGCCGATGATGGTGCTGGCCGACCGCGAACTGGTCTCGCGCGCATTGTCGAACCTGATCGACAACGCGATCAAGTACGGCGGAGACCGCATCGACGTGACCTGCAGATCCGATCCGGCAGGCGCGGTGGTGACCGTTTCCGACAACGGCCCCGGCATACCGCGCGAAGACCGCTCCCGCGCGGTCGAGCGCTTCGCCCGGCTCGACAACGCGCGGACCAGGCCCGGCGCGGGGCTCGGCCTCGCCATGGTAGCCGCGGTGGCGCGGCTCCATGGCGGCTCGCTCGATCTGTCAGGCCGCGTTGACGGGCAGCCGGGTCTCGTCGCTGTGCTCAGGCTTCCGCTGCGCTGACCCGCCCGGGCCCAGCGTCGCCGCTTCGACACGGCCGGTCCGCTCCAGCTTGCCCCAGCCGATGCCGAGGCCCGCGATCGCCGAACCGACCGCACGGATCACCACGCCGTACATCAACTGGCGATAGACGAAGCGCTGCGAGAGCAGGCGCAGCGCGGGAAAGCGCTTGTCGCGCACGTCGAGCCGCCACGCTACCAGCCCGCACAGCAGGTCGATAGCGGTGAAGGCCAGCCAGTAGGCGCCCATGCGCAGCACGTCGGTCTGCGTCTGCGCCCAGCCGTGCTGGGCGACGCGCATCACGGTCTCGACGATCGACACGACAAGCGCGAGGTCGATCAGCGGCGAGATCACCGCAAACAGCACCTGGAACAGCCAGGCTTGCGGCATGCCGATGAAGGCGAGGCCGCCGGGTTTGCGGCGCGCCAGAACGCCGCGGTGCTTCCACAGGCACTGGAGCGTGCCATAGGCCCAGCGGAAGCGCTGCTTCGACAGCGCGCGGAGCGTTTCGGGCGCCTCCGTCCAGGCGACAGCATCCTGGTCGTAGGCGACCTTCCAGCCCTTGCGCTGGACGGCGATTGTCAGGTCCTGGTCCTCGGCGAGCGTGTCCTCGGGGTAGCCGCCCACCTCCTCGAGCGCGGCCCGGCGCCAGGCGCCGACCGCTCCGGGCACGACCATGATCGCGTCGAGCGGGCCCAGCGCGCGGCGTTCGATGTTCTGCGCGGTGACGTATTCGACCGCCTGCCAGCGCGTCACGATGTTGACCCGGTTGCCAACCCGCGCGTTGCCCGCGACCGCGCCGATACGCTCGTCGGAGAACCAGCGCACCAGCTTGCGGATCGTCTCGCGCTCGAACTGGGTATCGGCATCGAGCGCCACCACGATCTCGCCGCCCGCCACCGCCAGCGCCCGGTTGAGCGCGCTGGCCTTGCCGCCGTTGACCATCGTCATCAGCCGCACGCGCGGTTCGTTGCCGAAGGCCGTCGTCACGATCTCGCTGGTCCGGTCGCGCGAGCCATCGTCGGCGACGATCACTTCGAGCCGCGACCAGTCGCTGTCTAGGATGCGGCGTACCGAAGCCTCGATAACCTTCTCTTCGTTGTAGGCGGGGATGATCACCGTCACGAGCGGTTCCTCGCCCGGGGGCGGACCCGCCGGGGCTATGCGGCGCGGCAGCAGCGCGAGCCCGGTGAGCGCGAGTGCCCGCACGATCCCCAGCGCGATGGCGAAGAAGAAGGTCCACTTGAGCGCCGAAAGCAACCCGCCGAGCGCCACGAAGAAGAACACGTCCACTCGCACCGCGGCGAGGTCCACGCCGGTGATGCGCGGCATCGCCTGGTCGCCGCTCAGCCCGGCCAGGGTCGAAACGGGCACGAAGCGATAGCCCTGCGCCTCGAGCCGCTCGATCACTTGCGGCAGCGCGGCGACGGTCTGGCTCCGGTCCCCACCGCCATCGTGCATCAGTACGATGTTGGCCGAACGTCCGGGTGTCGCGCCCTCGACCGCGGAAACCGTGTTGGCGACGATGGTGGGGACACCCGGACGGGTCCAGTCCTCGGAGTCGGCGTGGAGCCCGACGATCGTGTAACCGTGGTCCTGCGCGTACTGCGCGGGCACGAGTTCGTCCGCGGTGGTCGGCTCGGCGTCGCCGAAATAGGGCGCGCGGAACAGGTGGGTCGAACGGCCGGTATAGGCCTCGACCAGCCGCTGCGTGGTATTGAGCTCGATCCCCACGCTGGTTGCGCTCGCCCCGGCCATGTTCGGATGGGTGTAGCTGTGGTTGCCGATCTCGTCGCCGTCGGCGACGATCCGCTGGAGCAGCGAACGGTTGGCGACCCCGTTTTCGCCGATCACGAAGAAGGTCGCGGGAACGTGGTACTTCTCCAGCACCGAAAGGATCTTCGGTGTCCAGACCGGATCCGGACCGTCATCGAAGGTCAGCGCGACCAGCTTTGGCCGGGCGCCCACGCGTTGCACGACATAGGGCGTCGGAAGCGATGTATAGGTCTCGCCGGTGATCTCGCCGGTGCGGCGATTTGCCTCGACCGTGCGCGTGCCGGGTTGCGGCGTCGCCGCGATGCGCAGAATCTCGCCCTGCCCTTCGACGTCGACGTTGGTGGACTGCTGGATCTTCGTGAGGTCTGGCAGCGGCCTGTGGTCGCGCCAGGCGCCGAGCACCGGCCAATACCCCGGATCCTCCGAGCCCAGGCGCCACAGGGCAACGCTGTTGACGTTGAAGCGCGACAGGATCCTGAGCTCGTTCCAGCTGGACGTGGCGTCGATCATCCAGACGTTGTGGTCGGGGGCGCTCGCATCGTCGCCGTTCGAATAGGAAAAACCGACATTGCCACTGGCGCGATCCCACTGCGGCACCGTTTCGCTGTCGCGAGCCTCCAGCCACGCTTCCTCGATGGTCAGCGGGTCGGTCTGGCCCCCGCCCCAGTCGTAGCCGTAGTTTCCGAGCGCGATCACCGCCTTGGTGAGTGGCACGCGGCGCAGCGAATCGGCGACATGCTCCGCGAACCAGGCATTCGACGCGACGGGCCCGGCCGGTCCGTTCTGGTAGTGCTCGTCGTAGGCCATGATGATCACGCGATCCGAGGCAAGCGCCAGCGATGCGAGCGGCCAGGTGGGATCGTCGACCGGAACGGTGACCGCGACCAGCCGGTGCCTGGGCGCGAAGGCCCGGTGCGTCTCGGCGACGAGTTTCACCAGATCGTGCAGACTGCCTTCGGGCAATTCCTCGAAGTCGAACACCACGCCGGCGTCGCGGCTCTTGCCGAGTTGCGCCGAAAGCGAAGCGACGAGCGCCGCCCGCCGGCGCGGATCGTGCATCAGCGCGGCCGCCGACTTGCCGTTCCAGTCGCCGTTCGACGCGTTCTGGACCACGGGAAGGATCAGCGGCCTGTGCAGGTTCGCCTGGACGATCCGCCGCATCTTCCCGTCGTCGTTGAACTGCAGGCTGCCGTCGGGCTTCATCGTGTAGAGCACCGGAGCCAGCCAATCGATGCGATTGATGTTGCGCGCCAGCGACGGCGCGCCATCCTGGCTCCACGGCGTGTAGAACGCAACGGTCAGCGGCGTGCCGGGCGCGGGCGAACGCCTGCGAAGCGGGAGGAAGTGCACGATGCGATGCTTGATCCGGCTCACCTGTGTGCGGAACGGCAGGGCCGACAGGCGTTCGTAACCGATCGGCAGCGGCGACGCCGCCGGGACGTCGAGCACTGTCGTCGCGAAGATCACGCAGCAAAGGAAGACGGCTACGATTGCAGCAAGGATGCCAAGCCTGCTCAAGCGGCGGCGGCGTCCCGACG
>JAJXVK010000180.1 GCA_021782155.1 Pseudomonadota bacterium | reverse complement strand
GCCGGCATCATTCTCGAGCATCTTGATCGTCATGTAGCCGCCATAGGACCAGCCGAAGGTCGATACCCGCGCGGGATCGACGAAAGGCAGGCGCTTGACCCACTCCGCGCCGGCAAGCTGGTCCTCGACCTCGACCGAGCCCATCGCGCGCCACAACGGGCTTTCGAACTGCACCCCGCGATTCTCCGAGCCGCGGTTGTCGATGGCGAAGTAAACATAGCCCTTCGCGACGATCGCCTGCGCCAGCGCGCCGTGCCACGCCTTGGTCACCACCTGCGCGTGCGGCCCGCCGTAGTGGTAGCTGAACACCGGATAGCGCCGCCCCGGCTCCAGCGGCGGGGTGATCATCATCCAGTGCAGCAGCGTGCCGTCGTCCGCGCGGATCGTGCCATAGTCCGCGCTGCGGTGCGCGGCCATGTAGGGCGCATAGGGGTGGTCGCCTTCGACGCGGTTCTCCTCGATCCAGGCGAGGCGCTTGCCGTCAGCGTCGGCAATGTACGATTGCGGCGGCTGAGTGTCGTTCGAGCGGGTGACCATCAGTGTCTGTCCGGCATCGTCCATGCTCGCCGCGTTGACGTATGCGAGGTCGGTAAGCAGCGCCTGCTGGTCGGGGTGCGCGAGATCGAGCGAATAGACCTGCTGGGCGAGCACATCATCCCTGGTCGCGGTGAAGAACACCCGGCCTTTCTTCTGGTCGACACCGACTAGCGCGGTCACCACCCAGTCGCCCTTGGTGAGCTGCTTCCACTGCCCGCCCTTGTAAAGATAGAGGTGCCCGAACCCGTCGCGCTCGGACCACCAGATCAGGCTGCCGTCATCGAGGAACCTGTAGGCGTCCGACAGGTTCACCCAGCTCTTCGGGGGCGCCTGTTCGCTGAACAGCACACGCGACGCGCCGGTCGCGGGATCGACCGCGAGCATGTCGAGCCGCGTCTGAAGCCGGTTCTCGCGCTGGACGTGGAGCGTCTTGCCGTCGGGCGCCCAGTCGACTCGGGCGAGGTAGATGTCCTTTTCCGCGCCAAGATCGACCTCAACGCGCCCGCTGCCGTCGGGGTTCATCACCCATAGCGAGACGTCGGCGTTGGGCGTGCCCGCCGCCGGATAGCGCTGGTCGAAGACCTTGGTGCCGTCCGCGCCGATCGCCGCGCGGGTGACCACGCCGACCGGTCCAGCGTCAAAGCGTTCGACCGCGATGCGGCTGTCGTCGGGCGCCCACCAGAAGCCCGTCATCCGCGCCATTTCCTCCTGCGCGACGAACTCGGCCTCGCCCCAGTGGACCGTGTCGCTCGCCTCTTCGGGCGTGATCGCCTGCGCCTCGGCGCCGGTTGGCCCGGCGTAGAGTCGGCGGCCACGCACGTAGGCGATCATCGCGCCCTTGGGGCTGAGCTTCGCGTTGAGCTCCTCGCCGGTCGTGGCGGGGATCCTGATCACGCCCCCGTCGAGCCCGGCGAGGTAGAGTTCGCCTTCGACGGGGACGAGCACCGACTTCGAATCGGCCGACCAGTCGTAGCTGACCACGCCTTTGAGGTCACCGATCCGCAGCCGCTCGCGCTGCATCTTCTGCGCTTCGGTCAGTTCGCGCCCGCTCGACAGCTTGAGCGAATCGACGAGCATCGTCCATTGGCCGGCCAGCCGGTCGAAGCCCCACAGATCATAGCGCTCGCGGTCGTCGTCGCGGCTCTTGAGCACGGTCAGCCAGCGCCCGTCGGGCGAAAGCTTGGGCGCGCGCGGCGTAGGGCCGCCGAGCGAGGGGCTTTCGAACACCCGCGCCAGTGTCAGCACCGGCGCATCCTGCTGGCTCGCGCTCATGTCAGGCGCCTGCGCCAGCGCGGGAGGAGCGGCGCCGAGCACCAGCATGGCGGCGGCGAACAACAGCAACGGCTTGGGCATGGGCGGGCAAGTGGTCTCCGGACACGGCAAAAGAGAAGGGGCGCCCCGGCGGATGACCGGGACGCCCCTTCTTGAACACTTGCCCGCCGCTGGCAACCGCCGCGGCGTGCGAAAACCGTGTCCTAGGCCTGCTCGCGGGTGTCGCGGCGCTCGGCGATACGGGCGCGCTTGCCGGTGCGGCCGCGCAGGTAATAGAGCTTGGCGCGGCGCACCACGCCCTTGCGGACCACGGTGATGCTGTCGATGTTCGGCGAGTAGAGCGGGAACACACGCTCCACGCCTTCGCCGAAGCTCATCTTGCGCACGGTGAAGTTGGAACCGATGCCCTTGTTCGAGCGGGCGATGCACACGCCCTCGAACATCTGCACGCGGCTGCGCTCGCCTTCGATGACCTTCACGCCGACGCGCAGCGTGTCACCGGGGCGGAAATCCGGAATGTCCTTGCCGGCCTTGGCGATTTCCTCGGCCTCGATCTGTTCGATGAGGTTCATGCCCTCTATTCCTTCGTCTCACGCCGCGCGCCAGAGGCAGGCTGGGCCCGAGCACCGGTGTGGCGCTCCCAAAGGTCCGGCCTGCGTAACCGTGTGTCCTCGTCCGCCCTCTGCTTTCGCCAGGCGGCGATTTTCGCATGATCCCCCGATCGCAGCACTTCAGGGATCGTGCGCCCTTCCCACTCAGCGGGCCGGGTATAGTGCGGATATTCGAGGAGGCCGTTCTCGAACGATTCCTCGGTTCCGCTTGAAGCGGCGCCCATTACGCCGGGAAGCAGGCGAATGCAAGCGTCGAGCAGCATCAGCGCGGCAGGCTCACCGCCCGACAGCACGATGTCGCCGACCGAGACCTCTTCGACGCCCCTTCCCTCGAAGATCCGCTCGTCGAAACCCTCGAAGCGGCCGCACAGCACGGTGACGCCGGGTCCCGCCGCCAGTTCGCGCACGCGCTCCTGCGAAAGCGGCTTCCCGCGCGGCGTCATCGCCAGCACCGGACAAGCGGGATGGAGGCCGCGCGCGTGGTCGATCGCGCTTGCCAGCACGTCGACGCGCAGCACCATCCCCGCGCCGCCGCCCGCTGGTGTATCGTCGACCGTCTTGTGCCGGTCGATCGCGAAGTCTCGGATCTGCACGGTGTCGAGCGACCACTTGCCCTCGCCCAGCGCGCGGCCGGCCAGGCTGACGCCCAGCGGGCCGGGGAACATCTCGGGGTAGAGCGTGAGGATGGTCGCCGCGAAGGTCATTCGACGAAGGCCGCTTCGATCACCAGCCGATCACCGTCCCACTCGGGCACTGCCTCGGGCCGCATCGGCACCATGAAGCGCTTGCCGCGCTTTCCCTCGGGGGTTGCGGGGCGTTCGATCTCCAGCACGTCGCCCGCTCCGAAGTTCTCGACCGCGATGCAGGTGCCAAGCGCCTCGCCCCCGGTCGAGACCGCGACGAGGCCGATGAGGTCGGCGTGATAGTATTCGCCCGCTTCGAGCGGAGGCAGCGCCGATCGCGGGACGGTCAGCGCCGTCCCGCGCAGTTTCTCCGCCGCGGTGCGATCCGCCACTTCGGCGAAGCGGGCGATCGCGCCGCCCTTCATGTCGTCACGCAGTTTTTTCAGCGTGAGAGAGCCGCCGTTGAAGGCGCGGTAGCGCTTCAGCGCCTCCACTCCCTCGCCGAACAGCTTGAGGCGAACCTCGCCCGTCACGCCGTGCGCGCCGGCTACGGCGGCGAGCGTGACGGGCCGGTCCGCGTCCAAGGGAGCTCAGCCCTCGGCCTGTTCTTCGCTGGCGGCCGCTTCCTCGGCGGGAGCTTCGGCGGCAACTTCCTCGGCAGCCGGAGCTTCCTCGGCGGCGGGCTCTTCAGCCGCAACCTCTTCAGCCGGTGCATTGGCGGCTTCCTCGGCGGCCTTCTTGGCTTCCTCGGCCTCGGCCAGCTTGGCGGCCTTCTCTTCGGCGCGGTCCTTGGCCTTCTCGCCCGGCTCACCCTTCTGCGGGTTGTTGGTCGCCGCACGCTCCTTGATGCCGGCCTTGTCGAGCATGCGCGCCACGCGGTCGGTCGGCTGCGCGCCGACGCCCAGCCAGTACTTCACGCGGTCCTCTATCAGGCGTACGCGGTTCTCGTCGTCCTTGGCGAGCAGCGGGTTGTAGGTGCCCACCTGCTCAAGGTACTTGCCGTCGCGCGGGGCGCGGCTGTTGGCCACCACGACCTTGTAGTAAGGGCGCTTCTTGGAGCCGCCACGCGACAGGCGCAGAGAAATCGACATCGTTGATTACCTTTCGTTGAATTCGCTAAATCGCTGAAAAATCACTTTTTACGCAAAAGATCGTTGAAATTCGAAGGCAGGCCTCCGCTTCCGCCGAGACCGGGCAGGCCGCCCGCCCCACCAAGACCACCCATCCCGCCGGGACCACCGGCGCCGCCCATGCCGCCGCCGCCGCCCATCGCGCCGCCGAACAGCTGGCCGAGGCCCTTGAGCCCGCCCATCTTCTTGATCTGCTTCATCGTGCGCGCCATTTCCTGGTGCATCTTGAGCAGGCGGTTGACGTCCTGGACCTGCATCCCCGAGCCCTTGGCCACGCGGATCTTGCGCTTGGCGTTGAGCAGTTCGGGCTTCTGGCGCTCCTTGGGCGTCATCGAGCCGATGATCGCGTCGAGCCGCACCAGCGTTCGGTCGTCGACGCCCGAGGCCTCCATGGCCGCCTTGGCTTTCTTCATGCCGGGGATCATCCCCGCCAGCATGCCCAGCCCGCCCATCTTCTGCATCTGGCGCAGCTGCGAGCGCAGGTCGTTCATGTCGAACTGCCCCTTGGCCATGCGCGCGGCGAGCTTTTCGGCCTCTTCGACCTCGACCGACGCGGCAGCCTTCTCGACGAGGCTGACGACGTCGCCCATGCCGAGAATGCGGCCTGCGACGCGCGACGGGTGGAACGCCTCGATCGCGTCGAGCTTCTCGCCCGTGGCGGCGAACTTGATCGGCTTGCCGGTGACGGCCCGCATCGACAGCGCCGCGCCGCCGCGCGCGTCGCCGTCCATGCGGGTGAGCACGACGCCCGACAGGTCGATCTCGCCGGCGAAGCTCTGCGCGACGTTGACCGCGTCCTGGCCGGTCAGCGAGTCGACCACGAGCAGCGTCTCGCGCGGGGACGAGACGGCGGAGACCGCCTTCATCTCGTCCATCAGCGCGTTATCGACATGGAGCCGGCCCGCTGTGTCGAGCATCAGCACGTCGACGGCCTGAAGCTTCGCCGCCTCCATCGCGCGCCTGGCGATGTCGACCGGCTGCTGACCCACGATGATCGGCAGCGTCGCGACCTGCGCCTGCTCGCCCAGCACCTTCAATTGCTCCTGCGCCGCCGGACGGTTGACGTCGAGCGAGGCCATCAGGACCTTCTTGCCCTGCTGCTCCTTGAGCAGCTTGCCGATCTTGGCGGTGCTGGTGGTCTTGCCCGAGCCCTGCAGGCCGACCATCATGATGACGACCGGAGGGGTAGTAGCAAGGTCGAGACCGGCGGTCTCCGAACCCAGCATCTCGACCAGCGCGTCGTTGACGATCTTGACGACCTGCTGGCCGGGGGTGACCGATTTCAGCACCGACTGGCCGACCGCTTCCTCGGTCACCTTGTCGACGAAGCGGCGGACGACGGGGAGCGCGACATCGGCTTCGAGCAGCGCGATGCGCACCTCGCGCATCGCGGCGCGGACGTCTTCTTCCTTGAGCGCGCCGCGGCCGCGCAGGCGGTCGAACACGCCCCCGAGCCGGTCTGACAGACTATCGAACACGCCCAAATCCCTTCCTGCCCCAAACGATGGATGCAAAACGCCAAAAACGCCGGTGGGCGAAACCTCGCCGACCAGCGTGTGGCATCCATCAAGGGCCAATCGAAACACGTTCGCCGCCCGATCGGGTGGCCGAACGGAGCGCTCCCTACCGCCAATCGGGTCCGAGCGCAAGAGCGCTTGGCCGGCAAACGATCCTCTGCCCTGCGGCAAAAGACGGGCTTAACCAAACCTTCAGACCGATCCCATACAGCAGCCCGGAGAATTGATGGAACCGAAGTCGGGACCGGGGGCCTATGACAAAGTCGCAACAGCCAACCGACCGGAAGCGACTGAAGGATTCAGTTGCGCCCCTCGGCGGCGATGTCGGCCGCGCGAACCGCGACGTCGTGATGCTCGGCGTCATGACCGTGGCGATCGTCTTGTTCACGGCTACCGGTTCGAGCGTACTGACCAGCGTCGCGCGCGCCGCGCTCGGCTTCCGCGCATCGCCCGACCCGATTCTTTCGAGCGCGCTCATCCTCAACATCGCGCTGATCATCTTCGGCTGGCGACGCTATGGCGAACTCAGCCGCGAAGTGAGCGAGCGCCGCCGAGCAGAGGCCATCGCCTTCACCATGGCGAACACCGACCCGTTGACCGGCTGCCTCAACCGCCGCAACATCCATATCGCGACCGGCGACCTGATCCACGCAGCGCACTCGCGCAGGACAGGCGTGGTCGCGATGATGTTCGACCTCGACTTGTTCAAGCGGATCAACGACGCCTACGGCCACCAGACCGGCGATGCCATCCTGGTCGAAACGACCAGGCGCATCCGCGAACGGCTTCCCCAGCAAGCACTGCTTGCGAGGCTGGGCGGAGACGAATTCGCCTGCGTTGTCGAATTGGCGCCAGGCCAGCCCGATTCGATCGACCAGCTCGCCACCCAGATCATCGAGGCGATCGCCAGGCCGATCTGTGTCTTGGCCCAGAACGTCGAAGTGACAGCTTCAATCGGTCTCGCCAGCTGCGCGATGACAGACGAGGCCTCGCCGGTCGAAGTCGCCGAGTACCTCCTGGGCCGCATCGAAGCGCTCGACGCCGAAATCAACGCCATGTGCCTGATCGACGCCGAGACGACACTCTCCCAGGC
>JAJXVK010000179.1 GCA_021782155.1 Pseudomonadota bacterium | reverse complement strand
CGGGATCGTCGATCAGCGCGAGAAGGAGATGCTCGAGCGTCGCGTATTCGTGACTGCGTTCGGACGCGTTGGCGAGCGCGGCGTGAAGCGTCTTCTCTAGGCTCTGGGCAAAGCTAGGCATAGGTCGTCTTTCCGGCAGGTGCCAATATTCCCCTGTCAGCGAGGACACCACGACCGTGGTTAACAGGGGCTAAACGCATCGCGGGTGCGGCCACGATGCTTTCACGACATATATGGGAACGCCGCGGCCTCGCGTGAAGGGCGGCGCGGCGCATCAGTCGGTTCCGCCCGGTGGGGGCGAGCGGAACAGCGCGTCGGCGGCCAGCCGGTGCGCGGCGGCCCTGTCGCGATGCGCCTTGACGCGCGCTATCTCGGCTTCGAGCAGGGCGATGCGATCCCCCAACTCGTCCTGCGAATAGGTGTCGAGCGCTTCGCCCGCCAGGAGGCTGGCGGCATCGGCGCGCATCCGGGGGCGATCATCATCGTCCATTCCGGATGACAATGTTCAGCGCGATGGCCTTGCTGTCAACAGGGCGTGTGGCTAGGGCGTTTCGAGTGTGTCCTTGCGGGCACAAATCGGGGCAAGACAGGGGCTTCTCCATGGCGATTCTTCCCGGCACGATGACGGCAATCGGCGTTGGCACCCCCGGCGGGCCCGAAGCGCTCCGCGCCGAGACGCTGCCGGTGCCGCAACCCGGGCCGGGCGAGGTGCTGGTCAAGGTCGCCTTCGCCGGGGTCAACCGGCCCGACGTGGCGCAGCGCCGCGGCATGTATCCCCCGCCGCCGGGCGCCTCGCCGATTCCCGGGCTCGAGATCGCGGGGCAGGTTGCGGCGCTCGGGCCCGGCGTGACCGAATGGCTTCCCGGACAGCAGGTCTGCGCGCTGGTGACCGGCGGCGGCTATGCCGAATACTGCCTCGCCAAGGCAGCGCATTGCCTGCCCGTGCCCGAGGGGATGGGGCTCGACGAGGCGGCGGCGCTGCCCGAAACGCTCTTCACCGTGTGGCACAACGTGTTCCAGCGCGGCTATGCGCGCGAGGGCGAGACGATCCTCGTCCACGGTGGCACCAGTGGCATCGGCTCGATGGCGATCCGGCTGGGCAAGCTGTTCGGCCTCACCGTGATCGTCACCTGCGGCGGCGCGGACAAGTGCGCAAAGGCGCTCGAGATCGGCGCCGCGCACGCTATCGACTACAAGGCGCGGGACTTCGTCGCCGAGGTGGGTGCGATCAGCGGCGGCAAGGGCGTCGACCTCGTGCTCGACATGGTCGGCGGCGACTATGTGCCGCGCAACCTCGCCTGCCTTGCCGAGGACGGCCGCCACGTGACCATCGCGGTGCAGGGCGGGCCCAAGGCCGAGATCAGCCTGGTGCAGGTCATGCTGCGCCGCCTGACACTGACCGGATCGACGCTGCGCGCGCGCTCGGACGAGTTCAAGGCGCTGCTCGCGCAGGAAATCCACGAGACCGTGTGGCCGCAGGTCGAGGCCGGCCAGCTGCGCCCGGTGATGGACCGCGCCTTCGCGCTCGCCGAGGCGGGCGCGGCGCACGAGCGGATGGAATCGGGCGGCCACACCGGCAAGATCGTGCTACGGGTATAAATTACGTCATGGCGCGATCGGGGGAGCGCGAATTGGACAAGCTCACGCTTCACGAGGATCCGCGCAGCGGCAACTGCTACAAGATCCGGCTGGCCGCTGCACTGCTCGGTCTCCCGCTCGAGCGGGTCGAATACGATATCCTCAAGGGCGAGACGCGCACGCCCGGCTTCCTTGCCGGCGTCAACGCCAACGGGCGCATCCCGGTGCTCCAGATCGGCGAGCGCTTCCTGCCCGAAAGCAACGCGGCCTGCTGGTATCTCGCCAACGGCTCGGCGCTGGTCCCCGGTGACCGCTTCGCACAGGCGGACATGCTGCGCTGGATGTTCTTCGAGCAGTACAACCATGAACCCAACGTCGCGACGCTGCGTTTCTGGCTGCACTACGTCGGCCGGGCAAACCTGACCGAGGGGCAGGAAGCGCAACTCGAGGCGAAGTGGCTGGCGGGCTGCGCCGCGCTGCGGCTGATGGACGAGCATCTTGCCGATGCCGACTGGTTCGTGGGCGATGCGATCACGCTCGCCGACATCGCGCTGTTCGCCTACACGCATGTCGCCGAAGAAGGCGGGGCCTTCCACCTCGCCGACTTCCCGCACGTCCAGCGCTGGCTCGACCGCGTCCGCGCGGTGCCCGGATTCGTGCCGATGCAGGGCTGAGGCGCGCCCCCGTTGGCACATAGGGGGTGATTGCGCTTGCCGTTTCGCGCCGGAAGGCCTAAGTCGCCCCGGTAACCGGCCGCTCCGCAAGGGGCGGCCCTTATTGTTTCTGCATTCGGAGTAACCGCCGTGAGCAACCAGCCCACGTATCCGCTCATGCCGCACGCGACCGCGTCGTGGCTTGTCGACAACACCGCGCTGACTTTCGAGCAGATCGCGGAATTCTGCGGCCTCCACGTGCTGGAAGTGCAGGCGATGGCCGACGACCTGGCCGGCGCCAAGTACACCGGGCGCGACCCGGTCCACTCGGGCGAGCTGACCCAGGCCGAGATCGACCGCGGCCAGGCCAATGCCGACTACAAGCTCAGGATGCAGAAGGCGCCGCTCTCGGTCAGCCGCACCAAGGGACCGCGCTATACGCCGGTGTCCAAGCGCCAGGACAAGCCCGACGGCATCGCCTGGATCCTGCGCAACCACCCCGAGATATCGGACGCGCAGGTCGGCAAGCTGATCGGTACCACGCGCACCACGATCGCGGCGATCCGCGACCGCACGCACTGGAACATCTCGAACATCAACCCCAAGGACCCGGTCACGCTGGGCCTGTGCTCGCAGCGCGAACTCGACGCGATGGTCGCGCGCGCGGCCAAGAAGGCGGGTATCACCGACGAGGACGAAGGCCAGGCCAGCGATCGCCTCGGCAGCGACCGCGAGGCCCTGATCGAGGAACTGCGCGCCGAACGCGAAGCCGCGGCCAAGGCCGCCGGCGAGGCCGCGCAGGAAGCCGAGGCGCAGGCCTGGCTCGAAGCGCGCCGCCGCGAGGGCGTTTCCGACAGCTGATCTCGTTGAAGGTGCAATGAAAAAAGCCGGGGCGGACGATCCGCACCCGGCCTTTTTCGTGTCCGGCCGCCGCTCTGGCGCCCGATCAGTTGCCCGGCGGCGTGGAGAGCGGCGCGGCGGACTTCGCCGCTTCGCCCTTTGCTCCGGCCGCGGCCTTTTCCTTGGCGTCTTCCTCGGCCGCCTTCTTGGCTTCGTATTCCTTCTCGATCGCTTCGACGCGCGCCTGTTCGGCTGCGGCATCGGCGTCAATCGTGGAGAGGCGCTTTTCGCGCTCGGCCTCGATGATCTTGCCGAAGCGCACGTCGCTCGCCTGCTTCTTCTCGGCGTAGGCCTTGTTGATCAGCTGCTGCATGCACCCGGTCGCGCCGCCGCCACCGACCGGCGAGCAGCTGTTGGTGCCGAACTGGCCGACGGTTTCGAAGGCCTTGGCTCGCTCGGCCCAGGCCTGGTTGGCGACCTTGTTCGGATCGGGGCCGCGGAACGGTTCGGGGATGCGGTAGCGCTCCGATTCGTCCTTGCGCGCGCAGACCGTGATCTCGTCGCCGTTCGACTGCGGGCAGGGATCGTCGCCGTAGACGATCACCGCGTTGACCCGTTCCGAGCCCGAATCGACGGGCCCGGTGTCGATCGCGGTCTTGCCGCCGCCCTGCGCGAGCGCGGGGCTGGCCGACAGCGCGGCCGCACCGGCGAGGAACAGGGCTGGGAGGAATCGATTCATCGCGTGGCACTCCGTTCGGGCCTTCCTGCCCCGATATAAGTGGCGGCCGGCTTGAATGATAGATGAAGCGCCGTCGCTGACGCGGATCAATTGCGCGCCGCGGGCATCGGATGTGCGTCAGATGCGCTCGGACAGCCGGATCGCCAGACGGCAGCCCAGCCTGATCGCGCCCGAGAGCAGCGGATAGGCCGGCGCGCGTTCCGCCCCGGCGGCGAGCGCCGCGGCCTTGTGCTCGCGCTCGTCGTCGCGGAACTGCTCGACCAGCGCCGCGAACTCGGGGTCCTCGTCGCCCAGTTCGTCGAGCTGGCGGGTATAGTGGCGATCGATCTCGGTCTCGATCGCGGCGGTGCAGGCCATCGCCGCCTCGGGGCCGATCAGCGCGGTCGCCGCGCCGAGTGCGAACCCCGCGACCGACCACACCGGCTGGAGCGCGGTGGGACGTACCCCGCGCGCCGCGATCAGCGCGTCGAACTTCGCGCGGTGGCCTTCTTCTTGCGCGGCCATCGCCGCGACTTCGGCCGAATGCGGGGCGCGGTCGCCCATCACCGCCAGTTGCCCGGCATAGATCCGCGCCGCGCCGTATTCGCCGGCCTGGTCGACGCGCAGCATCGCATCGGACTGCGGACGGGGGGAAGGTTGGCTGGGCATGGCGCCGGGTCCTGTCACTTGCCGCGCCGCGCGCGCCGGAGCAGGCCGAGGATCAGCGCCGCGCAGCTGGTCGAGATGAGGAAGTTGTACCCCGCCAGGCTGATTCCGAACAGGCTCCACGGCGCGACGTCGCAGCGCACCAGCGGCGCGGCGGAAATCGCGGCGAGCGGATCGTTGCCCAGCTTCGTGGTCTGGGTGCAGGCGGTGATGCCTTGCCACCAGTGGTACTCGACGCCCGCGTGGAACGCGCCGATCAGCCCGCTGATGCCGAGCGATATCGCCGCGAGCGCGATGAACGCATCGCCCCCGCGACCCTTGCGCGCCATCCAGCCGAGCGCGGCGAGGACCAGCGCGGCCATGTGCGGATAGCGCTGCCACCAGCACATCTCGCACGGCACCAGCCCGAACGCGAACTGCGAGAACACCGCCCCGCCGAGCAGCGCGGCCGGAACCAGGCAGGCGAGCGCAAAGGCCGCGTCGCGTTCGAAACTCGACTTCACGTTCGTCTTTCCTACTTCTGAAGCGCCGCGATCGCCTGCGGCGTGGTGCGCCTGATCGTCTTGAGGGCGTACCACAGCTGGTAGTCGTCGATGCCCTGCTTCTTCAGCTCTTCGAGGCTGACCTTGAAACGCGGGTCCTCGGCCTTGTCCTTCTCCAGCTCCTTGTCGCCGATCTTGGCCTCGTTGACGAGGTGGCCGCGCAGGTCGCTTTCGCGGTACTGCAGCAGCGCGCGGGCGCGGCGGTCGGGATCGGACAGCTGCGGTACGCTCACGTCGGGCTCGATCCCGCCTTCCTGCACCGAACGGCCCGAGGGCGTGTAGTAGCGCGCGGTGGTGAGCTTGAGCGCGGTATCGCGAGACAGCGGGATCAGCGTCTGCACACTGCCCTTGCCGAAGCTGCGCTCGCCCATGATCATGGCGCGGTGCTGGTCCTGCAGCGCGCCGGCGACGATTTCCGAGGCCGAGGCGGTGCCTTCGTCGATCAGCACGATGATCGGCAGGCCCTTGGCGATGTCGCCGGGGGTGGCCGAATAGGTCTCGTTGTCCTGCGGCAGGCGGCCGCGCTGCGACACGATCGTGCCGTGGTCAAGGAACAGGTCGGACATCGCCACGGCTTCGTCGAGCAGCCCGCCCGGGTCCTCGCGCAGGTCGAGAACGATGCCGGAAAGCTTGCCGTTCGCCTGGCCGCGCAGGCCGCGCATCGCCTCGGCGACATCGGCGGCGACGTCGGAACTGAAGCTCGACACGGTGATCACGCCCACGTCGTCCTTCATCTCCCATGTCACCGGCTTGAGGTCGATGACCTGGCGGGTGAGCGTCACGTCGAACGGATCGTCGCGGCCGGGGCGGTAGATCGTCAGGCGGATCTGCGTGCCCGGCTTGCCGCGCATCTCGTCCACCGCGTCGTCGAGCGAGCCGCCATAGACCAGCTTGCCGTCGAGGTGGGTGATGTAGTCGCCCGCCTTGATCCCCGCCAGCGCTGCCGGGGTGCCCTTGATCGGGGCGATGACCTTGACCGCGCCGTCGTCGAGCGTGACCGACAGGCCGAGCCCGCCATAGGCGCCGTCGGTCTGCGTCTTGAGATTCTCGAAGTCGCGCGCGTCGAGGTACGAGGAATGCGGGTCGAGCGTTGCGACCATGCCGTCGATCGCGCCCTTCAGGAGCTTGTCGTCATCGACCGGCTCGACATAGTCGGCCTTGATCCGCTCGTAGACCGCCATCAGCTTGCCGAACTGCGGGCCGGAGCGCGCGTCGACCGCGGCGAGGCCCGAGGTCGCGGCAGGGATCAGCGCGACCGCGGAGACGAGGGCAGTGGCGCGCAGGAACGGGGCAAGCTTCATCACGGGCACTTTCAAATCGGGGACCTCGATAGCGGCCTGTCTATAGCCGGCAACGGCTTAACGCCAGATGGCGCCTGCGTGAACGGGTAATGCCCGCGCGGATCATCCCACCGGGTTCACCGGCTGGCCGTTCGCGCGCAGTTCGACCGTCATCTCGCCGCCGCCGGGCGCGGCGATGCCGATCGGGGTGCCCTGCACCACACTGTCTCCGGTGGCGACGTCGATACGGCCGATCCCGGTGACCAGCGAGGTCCAGCCGCCGGGATGCTCGATGATCACGATCCGGCCATAGCCGCGATAGGGTCCGGCGAAGGCGACGCGTCCCGCGGCGGGGGCGACGACCTGCGCACCGTTCTGCGGGGCGAGCGTGATGCCCTGCGCGGGGCCGCCCGGTCCCGGCGTGCCGAACCCCGCAACGAGCCGTCCGGCGACCGGCACGATCCAGTCGGGCCGCCCGCTCGCGGCGGCGCACGGACTGGCGTCGGAGGTGAGCGGTGTCGCCGCCGCCGGGTCAGCCTGGCGCAGCACCGGGCCGGGCAGCGCGGCGAG
>JAJXVK010000178.1 GCA_021782155.1 Pseudomonadota bacterium | reverse complement strand
TGAAGCGGCGACCAGGGCGCGCAGGAGTTCGGCCTTCGTTCCCATGATGCGGACTTCCTTGTCCGCGACCTCGACGCGCTGGGCCAGCGCGCGCAGGTGGTCGCGGCGGTAGCCGCCGTTTTCGAGCCGCATACGCTGGCGGGCCGCACGGGCGAAGGTCTTGACGGTATCGGAGCTGACAGCCTGATTGCTGGCGTGGTCGAGGGCGGCCTGGGCGCGCTCGGCGTCGGCGCTGGCCTGTTCGCGAATCGCCTTGAGGCCGGCGATGCGCTCTTTCAAGCCGGGAGCGTCGAGATCGGCAACGCCGGATTCGATGGCGTCGAAGAGGCGGTTGAGGCGCTGATCGGTCTCGGCGATCCGCTTGTGCAGTTCGGCAAGGTGCTCGCGGCGGCGCTCGGCGCGCTCCTGGCGGCGGTCGAGCACGCTGGCGAGGATGGTTTCCAACCGCTCGGGCTGAAGCAGGCGGTCTTCTAGATGCTTCGTAACCAGTTGATCGAGCCGGTCCTGCCCTGCCGGGCCTTGGTCGAGCAGGTATAGTGGCGATATGTGCCGTCCGCGCTGCCCTTGCCGGTCCTGAGCGTCATCGCGCCTCCGCATTTGGCGCAGAAGCAGATGCCGGTAAGGAGGGTGGGGCCGCTGGTGACTGGAAGAATATGAACGGCTTTCCGTGCAATCTGGACGCGCGGATAAGGGGAAACGGGGACCAAGAGGGCGTCGAAAGGTGGCCAGTGAAGCGTTCGCGCGCGTCAAGCTAGACCAGCTTCCGACCGCGCAGTGGGGCCTGCTTGGACCAGAGCAGCTTACGGGATCGCGTAGAACGCGAACGCTCGGCTTGGGGGCCGCCGTGCGGAAGTTCAACCAGCTTGCCGTGCCGGGGGTGGGCGGGGTGTGGTTTGCCAAGCAAATTTTTCTGGCGACGCTCGGCGTCCGGATTGCCGATCGGTTGCGCCCCATCAGTGTCAACGTCAAGGCAATAGAGATTTCCAACGCAGTGGAGGCGCTGGCGTGCTGGTGTGCATTTAGAAGCAACGGTTGGACGAGTGACTCCCGGCTGCGGGGCCGCCAGAAACTGGTCGGCAAAGACGACCTGACCTTCTCGCGACTGCGCCAGCCACGGTTCTATGTCACCCAGCCCATGCGCATGGCGACAGTAGAAGCGCTCGTCGATCTCGGCTTCGTCGAACCTGGCAGCGAGCGGTTCAACAGTTTCCGCTGCGCACACGCCGGGTTGGATTTGGTCGATGCCGCCACGGCCGGATGCAGGCCGCATAACGCCTCAGTAGAGGACTATCTACTCGGGCGTGCCAAGGACGGCGCTGTCATTAAAGACACAGACAAATTGCGGGATGCTCTGTCGCCTTTGATCGTTCTGTCGCCTGATGCGCGCACGCTTATCCGCGACAAACTCTGCGAAGGCTCCGGCCTGAACCCGGAGGCGGCCCGAAGGAAGAACTCCCTCGCCTGGGTTCGCTCTCTTGACGGGAAGAACTCTGCAGGGTGGGAGGCCAAGCCATCGGTACTTGATGCGGATCACTGGGACGATCTTCGGTTGGGCGCCCGGTTCTTCTCCGCGCGAGACGCCGCCATCGACGTGTTGAACGCCATTGAGGCACAGATGGCGCCCCTGGCTGCACCAAAACTCAGTGCGGACGACGCGCGCGAGCTCCCCCCCGTCCAGACGCGCCTTGGGTCGCTGCGCGAGGCGGCGCAGCGTTTTCTGGATGAGAACAAGGACCCGACTGAAGGGCGCATGGCGACGGCTTTCTGCCGCGAGTGCATAGAAGGAGATCCTGCCGCCATTATCCAGAACCTCGTCAAGCGCGATGATCGGGTATTGCGGCTCGTCGGCAACGACGTGTTGCCCGGCGCTGCCTTCTCCCGACAGCCTCGGACGGAAACTTCAGATGAGGAAGGCGAGGGACCGGGCACCGACAATGCGGGCCGCGTGCCGGTCCCGGCCGGCATCTCCAACCGCGTCCGCAATCTCTACCTTCTCGATCTGGATCTTCAGGGACGACTTGCAGAGTTCCTGAACCCGCCGACGACGGACGAAGCGGCATGAGTTTCAAGCCCACCTCGTTGGCCCAGCTTTTTGACGCGCCCGACGAGCAACACCATGGGGTCTTCGGCTGGCTTTGCGGCTACGCCGCCGACGCCGGTTTCCTGGAGAATGCCATAGAGCGCTTCTCCGGCCTGACGCAGGCCCAGCGTGCTCATCAAGGCCGTATTCAGCTTGCCGTGATGCTCGATCCCGGAAACCCGCAGATCGCGCCCACGGAAGCGCCAGGCGTGTTGCATCTGCCCGTGAAGGCCGCAAAGCTGCCTTTTGCACTCCTGCACGCCAAGGTTGCGATCCTCGGCTTCCAGGGCGCCGACGGCTTTGTTCTGCGCGTCATCGTGTCAACCGGCAATTGGACGCGCCAGACGCTTGACGAAAGCCTCGACCTCGCCTGGCACCTGGACCTCTTCAGCAAGGAGGCAGATGCTGAGGCCGATCGTCAGGATCGCACCGACTTGGCCGCCGCCTGGAATTTCCTGTCGTCGCTCCAGCAATCCTTCGATCTTCGCCTGCTGGAGCGCGCGGCAGGGAAAGATAACGAGTCCGCCGATGCGGCTACCAAGTTTACCGGATGGATCAAAAATGTCGGCAAACATCATCGGGGGTACCGTCCCCGATTTTGCGACAGTCGGGAGCGCTCCCTCATTGCACAGCTTCCTGATCTCGTGCGGCATCATGCGACTGGCGTCGCGCGCAACTATTTTGCGCTAGGGTCCGGCTACTTCGAGGGCGAAGGATCGGGCGACGCCTTCGTCCCCGAGCGGATCTTTGAGGTTCTGCGGAAGAATACGCTTGTAACGGGATCCTGCGAAAAAGACATCTTCGTCAATCCCCTCGCCTGTCAGACAGTCGCCAAGCGCCAGTCCTGGATCGAACAAAGGGGTTGGACGATACGCGCTGCCCGTGCGCCGGGCTACTTTGGCGCCGCCCCGCGCTCTCTCCACGCCAAGTTCATCTTCAGCGCAAATGCCCGTGACGGGTCCAACAGATGCAGCAGCGCGTGGGTCTATCTCGGGTCCGGCAACCTAACCAAACCCGGCTTCATGAACAAGGCGGGTTCGGCTGGAAACCTCGAAGCCGGGGTCGTCTTCGCCCCCGAAACCCTGAGGTGGTCCGTGGAGGGCAAGAAGGATGACGGCGCCGATGTCGTCACCGACCTCCTTCCCATCCATTGGGACGACGCGGAGAAGACACCCTTGCCGGCGCTACAGGCAGGGCAAGACATGCCGGAGCGCGATGCCGCCTTCGTCGCCGCGCCCGTTGCGCTGTTTCTCTGGGACGAGCGGCCCGAAGGGGCGAGCCTTACGCCACAAGGGGAAGTGCTGGGGAAGTTTGAGTTGCTCGATCCCGAGGGGCGCCCGTGCAAGCGTCTTGCGGATGGCGGCTTCGCCTGGCTAGGCAAGCGCCCGCGGCAGGTGACCGTGGCGTGGCCGGCCGAAGGGAATGCGCGAACGGCCAGTGTGCCGGTCATCGACCGCTATGGCCGCTATTGTGCCGCCGATCTACCCGCGCTCGACTTGGAAGAAGCGTGGATCCAGCTTGCCAATTTCCCGATGCCCCCGCAGGATGAGGAACTGGCGGGCGGCGACTCGGCGGACGCCATCGACGGGGTCCTCGCGGACGGAGTCACCTTGGCAACGCCACCTTCCGCCTATCCGGTCCGTCGGATGATGATCCTGGTCGAGGACATTGCGGCTAAGCAGATTGCCATCGCAGAACCGGACTGGGCGATGTGGTGCAACCGCCTCGAACAGGTCCTGACGCAAGCGAAGGACAGCGAAGTTGTGAGAGCGTTCCAGTCGATCGCGCTCAATCCGCTCCACCCCTTGTTTGCGCCAGCCTTCCGGCCAGCGTTTGCCGCGACCGCGAAGACGCAACAAGGCGCCCGCTACGAGGCGGCGATCATTGCGGCTATCTCGGCGTGGCAGCTTGAGAACTGCTCGAAGCTGGGGGAACGGTGTTGAAGCAGAAGTTTCTGGGATGGACGGAAGTTGCGCGCCATCTCCGAAAGATGGCGAGTCCTTTGTCCGCATTCGCGCCGCTGCTCAATGACGGGCAGCGCGCAAGCCTTATTGCAATCGCCGACCGCATCGGCAGCAATGGTGTGATCGTCGCCGACGAAGTCGGCATGGGAAAGACGCGCATTGCGGTCTTTGTGGCCAAGGCGGTCGAGCAAAGCGGCGGACGGTGCGCGGTCGTCATCCCGCCCGGCCTGAGTTTCCAGTGGATAAAGGAATTCCGCGACTGCGGGACAGATGTCTTGCCAGTAATTCGCAGCTTGCAGGGCTATTTCGAAGCCTGGAACAACGAGGAATCGGGCTCGGTTCCGTGGTTCCAGCAGTCCGTCGTCATGATCTCTCACCTATTTTCTAACTGGCGTTTCGGGCAAACGCCACAGATTTGGCGATGGTGCCTGCTTCCGGAAGTCTACGCGGCAACCCGTCGATTGGAAGAAGGGCGGGTGCCGCGTGGCTACCGCGATGCCTATGATCGCGGCAATCGTGACGCCAATGTGCAACGTGTCGTGACCGCAGCAAATTCTATCGTGCAGGCCGTGCATCCGAAGGCTAGTAGTCCCGCGCGCTGCCTGCTTTCGGACCTTCTTTCGAAGGTACGTTGGCCGGGTCCGCTCGACCCGAAAAATTACGGAAACCATAAGCCGCTTCGCGTTTGGTTGGAAAAAGTCATCGGGTTGGGACTTGGCGCCTTCGATCTCATCATCGTGGACGAGGCTCACAAGAACCGGTCGCAAGACGGCGGTTTGTCCACCGTCGTCGAAAACGTCATCCTCAAGGGCGGTGAAAGCCGCCGCCTCGCGCTGACGGCCACGCCCATCGAACTCGATGTCAGGCAGTGGGAGTCGACGCTCAAGCGCATTGCTACGACCGAGGCGCAACGTGCTCCGGTTGTTGCGGCGACAGAGCGCTATGCGCAAGCGATCCGTCGACTCCGACTGGGCTGGCGAACGAATAGTGCTGTGCGGGACGAATATCGAGAGGCAGCTACGCAATTCCGTGGCGCGCTCTCGCCTTATCTGGTGCGACGCGACAAGCGCGAAGACGAGGATGTGCTCAAGTTCAAAAAGGCCAGCGGGCAATCCGAATATGACTATCGGCATCTGCGGGAGGTCGTGGTCGATTTCAAGGACTTGAGTCTCGCTTGGCGTCACGTGGTGTGCGCGGCTGAAGCGCTATCGGTCGTCCGGGAACCCGCGATGGATGGCCGGACGCAGCGAATGCGCCTGACCATCGGCAACGGCCATGGCCTTGCCAGCGTCATCGACGAAGCGTTCCGCGACAAGCAGGATGACCAGCGGCAGATCGAGGCAGACAAAGCACAGGCCGAGGACGAGGAGGGAACGTCTGGTCTTGATCAGGATGTCGATCCGCCGATAGCCACTCGATCCGCATGGTGGGCGTCGACCCTAAGGGAGGCGCTCCCAAATGATCGGGAGAACATCCTGTTCGATCATCCGGCGATCCTGGCCGCTGTCAGGACCATCGAAGAAGAAACCGAACGGGGCGAAAAGCTGCTGGTCTTCGGACGCTTCACCCGCCCGATGCGCGCCTTGGTGAGCCTGCTCAATGCGCGGCAGATGCTCAAGGCCGTCGAGCAAGAGAGCCCCTGGCCGCAAACCAAGGTGCATGAGGACGAGCGGCCGGCCGTGCGCGCCGCGCGCCGGCAGCTATCGTCGAAGGTGGACCTGACCACGCTCGACAAAATCCTTGCCCAGCGCTATCGCCACGAGAGTGACCAGCGTGCGACGCAGCGTGAAGGGCTTCTTTTTCGCCTTCGCAAAGGGCTTGCTGGTATCGACGCCAGCGGCAGGTGTCTCGCTATTCTCGACGCCATCGAGGCCCAGACCGCGCCCGCGACCGGCGATGTCGAAGATGACGAGCATCACGTGGCCCTGCTGGCCCGTGCTATCGACGCAAATACCGATCAGCTAAATGCACCCGATGCGGACCTGGCAAAGGCATTCCAAGCCTTGGTGGAAGCGGCGGGCGACCACGACAGCAACGAGGAAGAGGAATTCGACGAGGAGCAAGCCCAGGAGGCATGGGACACCATCGAGGAGCATTTGCGGGAGGGATACACAAGCCAGCAAGGGGGATTCGCCCGCCTGATGTACGGCGAAACCAAGCCGCAGACGCGTCGCATGATCCAGCTCGCCTTCAACCGGCCGAATAGCTTTCCGCGCGTCCTCGTGGCGCAGTCGCTTGTAGGGCGCGAGGGTCTCAATCTTCACGAGAGCTGTCGAATCGTCGTTCTGTTGCATCCCGAATGGAATCCCGGCGTGGTCGAGCAGCAGATCGGCCGCGTCGATCGCGTGAATTCCCGGTGGGCGAAGGCGCTGCGGAAGGCGATTGACGACGGGATGAAAGGGGCTGATCTCCCCCGCATCGAGATCCGTCCGATCATCTTCAAAGGGACTTACGACGAGCACAATTGGAACGTCCTACAGGAGCGTTGGGACGATCTGCGCGCCCAACTGCACGGAGAAGCGGTCCCTGCACGCCTGCGGGCGAGCGAGGACACGGAAGGACGCGCGATCCTCGACGAGATCGCCGCGGTCAGGCCGAATTTCTCACCGCAGGAAAATTGATAGGATAGGATCCCTGCATCAGCGAACGCAGCGAGGCATATCAGAGGGCTATGGCGTAAACGTAGTTCTCATCATCGCCTGTTGCAGCGCACCAGCACTTCCCGACGGCCTATCTCCGCCACAGCCACAGGATCAGCGACAGCAGGATCGAGATGAGGATGCTCGTCGCGAGCGGGAAGTAGACGTCCATCCCGTTGCGGTGAAGGTGGATGTCTCCCGGCAGGCGGCCGA
>JAJXVK010000177.1 GCA_021782155.1 Pseudomonadota bacterium | reverse complement strand
TGCGGTGGTCGCGCCAGTAGCGCTGCATGTCGGTTTCCGCCGAATAGCCCATGCCGCCCAGGATCTGGATGCCCATGTCGGCGGCCTTCACCGCGCTTTCCGTGGCGACCATCTTGAGCATGTTGGCTTCGTTGCCGCAAGGCATGCCCTTCGCCTGCATCCACGCCACGTTGTACAGCAGCAATTCGACCAACTTCTGAGATGTGGCGATGTCGGCGATATAATGCTGCAGGATCTGGAACTGGCCGATCGGCTTGCCGAACGCCTTGCGCTGCATCATGTAGTTTAGCGCGTCTTCCAGCACGCCGTCGATGGCGCCCAGACACTGGGCGCCGACCATGATGCGCTCGTTGTTGAGGCTTGGCAGCATGGCGCTCCACGCCATGTGCGGTTCGCCCAGCACATCACTGTCCGGCACGAAGACGTTGTCGTAATGCACCTCGCAGCTTCCCATCGCCCGCATGCCCAACTTGGGCAGGAGCGATGCGGTAATGCCTGGACTCTTCGCATCGACGAAGAAGGCCGTCAGCCCGTGATGCTTCTTGGCCGCATTGCGATCCGAACGCGTGAGTACCAGCAAGCGGTCAGCCACCTTTGCTGCGGTGGTCCACATTTTGGCACCGTTGATCACCCAGCCGCCGTCTACCTTGTCGGCGAAGGTTTTCATCGCGCCGAGCACGTCCGTGCCGCCGTCGGGTTCGGTCATCGACAGCGAGACGCGCAGGTTTCCCGCGGCCATTTCGGGAAGCCACTTGCGACGCTGTTCTTCGGTTCCCGCAACGGTCAGCGTCTTGGCGCCGCCGAACGACGTCAGGCCCCAGACCCACAGTAACCCGCCCGCGGTGCGCGCCATTTCGCGCGCGAAGATCATCTGCATGACGACATCGCCGCCTAGCCCGCCGTATTCCTCAGGAATGCCGACGCCGAAGAAGCCCTGCTCCTTCAGTTTGTCCCAGATGAGAAAGGGGTAATTCTCCTCGTCGGCCTCAAGCTTGCGCATCAGATCCTTGGGCAGTTCGGCATTTACCCAGCGGCGTACGATATCGCGGAACGCGGACTGCTCTTCGGAAAGTTCAAAATTCATGGTCTTGATTGCTTTTTGCCTGACGTCGACGAACCGTATGCATGAACGAACTCGAAGTTTTCATGATTTCGCGTGCTGTCAGCACCTGTCGTTGGGTAGGCGGGCATGGACGGCATTCAGAAATTCGAACTGTTGGTCGATCATCATCTGCAACTGACTCTGGACGTTCTGGCTTGCCAGCGGATCTTTGCCGTCGCTCCCCCGAATGCTGTTTATCGCGACGCCCATCGGCGTCGGCCAGCCCCGCAGGGCATGAACGATTGTCCGGATCTGGTTCATCGTTGCAACCGCGGCTTGCCAGCCGGCGGCCGTGGAAACGCAGCCGACCGGAATGCCGCTGAGGTAGCAGCGATCGTCCATGCTGGTGTCTTCAAGATAATCGAGCGCGTTCTTTACCAAGCCGGACAAGGCGCCGTGATACCCGGGCGACCCGATAATGACGGCATCTGCGGCTCGAACCGTTGCGACAAACCGGTTGGCCAGATCGCCGCGCTCCGGATCTTCCGGAGCATAGTGTGGAAGCGCAATGTCGTCGGCCCCCAGCAATATCGTTCTGGCGCCTCGCTCTTCCGCATGTGCCAAGGCCGCGGACAGCGCCCGTTCGGTGGTGCTCCCCAATTTTGTAGTGCCGCCGATCGCCACGAAGCAGGGCTGCTTCATATCGACAGCCCTCCTTCGACCGCAATCACCGAGCCGGTAACGTACGCCCCCGCGCGCGAAGCGAGGTAGATCGCCGCTCCGGCCATGTCCTCGGGGGTCCCCGTTCGGCCGCGTGGAACAGCCGATTCCACCATTTTGCGCATGGCGTCGTCGGTGATGACGGTCATGTCGCTTTCGAAAAAGCCGGGTGCGATGGCGTTGACCGTGATGCTGTCCGGCGCGAGCCGCTTGGCGAGCGACTTGGTCAACCAGTGGATCGCGCCCTTAGACGCCTGATAGCTGTAAACCTCGCGCGGGCCGATCTTGAGCGCACCGACCGAGCCGATGTTGATTACCGCTGCCGGACGCTCCGCCGAGCCGCCCGCACGCAGCAGCGGCAGCAGTCGCTGCAGCAGGAAGAAGGGGGCCTTCAGGTTGAGATCGAGCACGCTGTCCCACTGGTCTTCGCTGAACGCGTCGATCGGCGCGTCGGACAGCGTGCCGGCATTGTTGACCAGGATATGCAGCGCCGGTTCGCGGGCGGCGACCTGCTCGACCAGCGCGGCGATGCCGGCTGTGGTCGAAACGTCGCCGGCGAGGCCGATGACGTCGCCGTCCAACTCCGCCGCGGTCCTCGCCACTTTTTCGGCATGGCGCGCGCAGATATAGACCCGCGCGCCCGCCGCCGCGAGGCCCGTGGCGATCATGCGCCCGATGCCGGCGCTGCCGCCTGTGACCAGCGCGGCGCGGCCCCGAAGCGAAAATAGCCCTGCAATGTCCATCAGCCGACGATCCCTAGGATGATGTCGCAGACCCCTTCCGGGTCGCCGACGTTGAAGGCGTGATCGCCGGGATGTTCGTGCACCGGCCAGCCGAGCGCGCGGGCGCGCTCGTGCATCATGCCCATGATCGTATGCTTGGCCGCGACATAGTCCACCGGATGGGTGATCGCTTCCGCTCCGACGGCAATGGCGCAACTGGTGGCGCGCATCGGCTGGTCGGAGAGATGATCGAGCAGCCATTGCTCGCGCTCGCGGTCCATCATGTGCGGATGGGTCTTGGCCATTTCTCGCTGTTGAAGATGCACGCCCGAGCCGATCGGTCCTTCGCCCGCGGCCAGCAAGGCGTCTAGCCCCGCGGCCTCGGCCTCGGTCGCAAAGCCCATCAGCGAGGCGATGCGCTCCCCGGCGTGGGCGATGATGGCATCGAGGAAGATCACCCGACGCACGCGCCGGCCCTCCTTGGCCAGAACCCCCGGAGCCACCGTGCCGGCATAGGAATGGGCGACCAGCACGACGTCTTCCAGGTCTTCGTAGCGGAGCACGTTGGCGACATCGAGCACGTGGACGTCATTGCCCGTGCTGCGGCTGATCAGGTGCTCGCGTTCGCCGAAGCCGGTGAAGGTGGGGGTGTAGACCTTTTGCCCCTTGGCCTCGAGGATCCCGCGCATGAACTTCCACGTCCAGCCGCCCATGCCGCCGCCGTGCATCAGGACAAATGTCGTCATCATTCAGGCCCCTGCCGGTTCGGTGTTGTCGATGAAGCCTTCGGGCAGGTTCGGACCCCAAAGGTAGAAGCTGTCGCCCGGATCATGGTTGGCGTTCGCGGGCCATTCGCAGGTTGCGGGAATGAAATCGATGTCCGCTGAATATTCGGCATGGCTGCCCCAGGGGTCACTGGCGTAATAGAAATAGTTGGCGCCAAGGACGTGGCGGCCGACACCCCAGCCTTTGCCATACCCGGCGCGCATCATCTGGGCGGAGCCAAGGCCGATTTCCTGGATCGAGCCCACATCCCAGCTGCTGTGGTGCAGTCCGCGGTGGCTCGAGCCGACCAGCGCCAGCAGATGGTGATCGCTGCCATGCGCGCCGTGGAGAAAGGCCACGACCGGACCGCTGCCGTCCGACAGGCGCAGACCGAGAGTCTTCTCGTACCACGCCGTCGCCGCGATCACGTCGGAGGCATAGATCGCGAAATGCGAGAGGCGCCGCGGGTGGGTCTTGGGCGCGGAAGAATTGAACACCGCGCCGCTTTGTCCTGCTGGCGCCGAATTAGTGACGAAGCTGCTCTTGTCGGTCGCCGTCACTTTTTCCGCGACGCGGATGTTGAGCGGCAGGCCGTCGAAGCCCTCGAACCAGATACCCTCGGCCGTCGCGCCTGCTGGGGGTGTGATGCGCTTGACGCCCAGGGCATCGAGACGGGCGGAAAAAGAAGCCTCGTCCTCGGCGAAGATCCCGAAGCAGATATAGTGCAGGCGCTTGGCCGGGGCCTTGAACAGGCGGGCCCAGCAATGCGGGTTGCCGGCCGTGTAAAGCCCCAGGCCGCTCGCCTCGTCGCGCACGGTGAGGCCGAACGTGTCGTAGAACCGCCGCGCTTCTTCAAGATCGGGCACTTCCAGTGCGAAGTGGTCGATCGAATGGATGGCGAGGACATTCGGGCGTTTCATCACGGTCTCCTGGAAGTCTGTCTTCTCCCGCCGGAGAAGATCCATACGGAATTACTCGGCGACGATTGGGTTGCTGAGAAGGCCGATGCCTTCGATCTCGACTTCGCAGACGTCGCCCGCCTTCATCCACACTTGCGGACTGCGCGCGACGCCCACCCCGCCGGGGGTGCCCATCACCAACAGGTCGCCCGCTTCCAGCGTCATGAAGCTCGACAACAGTGCGATCGTCCCGGCCACGTCGAAGATGAGGTTGCCGGTGTTCGAGCTCTGCATCACCGCACCGTTCACGCGGCACTCGATCTTGAGCCCCGCAGCACCTGCCGGCAGCTCGTCGGGAGTTACCAGCCACGGGCCGAAGGCGCCGGTGTCGTCGAAGTTCTTGCCCGCCGTCCATTGCGGGGTGCGCAACTGGTAGTCCCGGATCGAGGCATCGTTGAACGCCGAATAGCCCGCGACGTGGCCCAGCGCTTCGTCCCGCGCGATGTTCTTGCCGCCCTTGCCGAGCACCGCCACCAGTTCCGCTTCCCAGTCGAGCTGGTCCGAAATCTTGGGCAGGACGATAGGCGCGCCGTGCCCGATCAGGCTGGAGGTGAAGCGGGCGAACAGCACTGGAAAATCCGGAATGCCCAGCCCCGATTCCTCGGCGTGGTCGCGGTAGTTGAGGCCAAGGCAGATGATCTTTGACGGGCGCACGACCGGTGCGAGGAAGGTAAGCGCGGCTTCATCGACCGCTTCGCCTGCGGCCGCCCTGGCACCCGCATCCGCAAGCGTCCCGTTCGCCACATGGGCGTCGACATCGGCGACATCGGCACCGTATGCAATCGTTACGCGATCTCCGGACTTTGCCGCGAGGCCGATCTTGCCATCCTTGGTTACACGAGCGAGGCGCATGATAATCTCCGTAAAATAAAAGGCTTACTCGCCGGCCTTCTGACCTGTTCCGCCACCCGTGGCGGGCATCAGGTTGTTGCTCATCCCGCCATCGACAAGGATGTCGATGCCAGTGATGTGCCCGGCCTGCGGGCCTAGCAGGAACACGATCGCCTGGGCGACGTCGTCAGCGTTCCCAAGCTTGCGCAGCGGGATCATCGCTTCGCGCTGCGCGCGGCGTGCCGGGTCGTCATACCCCGCGCTGGTCATCGGCGTATAGGTCGGCCCCGGCGACACGGTGTTGCAACGGATGCCGTCCGGACCCCATTCGAGCGAGAGCTGGCGCATCAGCATGAGCAGCGCCGCCTTGCTCGATGAATAGAACCCCAGCCCCGGCGTCGGCTGTGTCGCCGACATCGAGGCCGTGGCGACCAGAGCCCCGCGGCTGGCGGCAAGATGCGGGTGCGCGGCCTTGGCCAGAAGCCAGGTGGCGCGGGTGTTGATCGCATAGATGCGGTCGAACAGTTCGACCGTCTGCGCGACCAGCGGCTCCCCTGCGATGATGCCGGCATTGCTGACCACTGCGTCGATCCCGCCCATGTGGGTGATCGCGGCGGCGACGATGGCGTCGCCGCAATCCGGGCTGGACAAGTCGGCTACGCAGGTTGCCGCGGCGGCTCCGATTTCGTCGGCCACGGCGGCGAGGCCTTCACTATCGCGGTCGGTCAGCAGCAGCTTGTGCGCGTCGCCATCGTCCGCCAGCAGCTCTGCGACTGCCCGGCCAATCCCGCTCGCCGCTCCGGTAATGATGACACGCATCGCCAGCCTTTCAGTCCGTCAACCCTAGCTCCGCCATCAGCTGCTGGCGGAGCTTGAATTTCTGTATTTTCGACGCAGACATCGGCCAATCGTCGATGAACCGGACGTGGCGGGGCACCTTGAACGAGGCAATGCGTTCGCGGGCAAAGGCGATCAGCTCTTCCGCGGAGACCTGGGCATCGCTGCGGAGCTTTACATAAGCGGCCGGGATCTCGGCCAGCCGCTCGTCGGGAACGCCCAGGACCTGCGCCAGTTCCACAGCTTCGTGGGTGCACAGCACCGCTTCGACTTCGGCGGCCGCGACATTTTCGCCGCCGACCTTGAGCATGTCCTTGAGCCGTCCGTGGAAGCGCAAGTGGCCGTGCTCGTCAATCGAGCCGATATCGCCGCTGTGATACCAGCCCTGGCTGTCGAGTGCTTCGGCGGTCTTGGCCGGATCGCGGTAGTAGCCGTCGAGCAAGCTGTAGCCCCGGATCCAGACTTCACCGCGCCCACCCACAGGGGATTCACCGCCGCTTTCGGGATCCACAATGCGCACCGACATGCCCTTGAGCGGGTAGCCGAGCGCCTCGAAGCCCATCTCGGGATCCATGTCGTAGCCGCCGGTCGTGACGACGCCGCAGGCCTCGGACATTCCGAAGGTGCCGACCTGCAGGGCATTCGGCATCTTGGCGCGATAGGAATCTCCCACCGCCTTGGGCATCTGACTGAAACAGCTGTTCATCAGGCGCACCGTACGCATGTCGGATTTCTCCCAGTCGGGATGCGCGATCATCGCCTGGTGGAAAGTGACGAACGGCAGGAACACCATGGTCGCCTTCTCGCCGGAGAGCTGCCGCAGGCTTTCGCCGGGATCGAAATGCGGCTGGCCGATGAACGTGCCGCCTACCTCGATCGCACCGAGCATCGCCAGCATGGCGGCAATGTGGAACAGCGGCATGGGTGACCACACGCGCTCGTCCTGGGTGAAGGCCCAGCGGTTGCGCGCCAGATTACTGGTCTCGCGGCAGATCGCCTCGTAGCTGAGCATGCATCCCTTGGGCCGGTCCGACGTGCCTGACGTATAGAGGATCATGCATGTATCGCGCAGCCTCACCGCCAGGCGGGCCTCGTGCACGGCGGTGTCGCTGATGGCGGCGGCGGCGCGGTCAAATGCGGCCTGGTCGATGAAGCCCGGCGCACTCTTGCC
>JAJXVK010000176.1 GCA_021782155.1 Pseudomonadota bacterium | reverse complement strand
CCGTTCTGTCAGCTCAGTCGCCTATCAGGCGGTACCGCTCTGGGCGTTGTTCATGGTGCCCGAAACGGAGTTGAAGGTGTTCTTCACCGAGTTGCCGAGCGCGCCCATCGCGACGGTCGCGGCGACGGCGATCAGAGCGGCGATCAGGCCGTATTCAATGGCGGTGGCGCCTTCGGCGTCCTTCATCAGTTCACGGAAAAGCTTCATGGTCGGTCTCCTGTTTGTCCCTTCCCGCCAACTTTCCGCGACGGGATAGGTTGGTGGCTACGGCAAAACCCCTAAACCAAAGTTAACAGGGCCCCGGAAAACGCGCGCGTTCGCCGGATGGCCGAGCAGGCGACGCGATTCGCCGATTTCGCGCGCCGGAACGCGTGGCGAGCGGCACGCCATCCGGCGCCAATTCGCCGCGCAGCCGCGAAGCAGTTCCGATTGTGGTGGCGGTGGGGATGGTGGAGCCGAGGGGGATCGAACCCCTGACCTCTACAATGCCATTGTAGCGCTCTCCCAGCTGAGCTACGGCCCCAAGCCTTCCATCGCGCATGCCCTGGGAGGCATGCCGGCCCGGATGCGATACGACGGCGCCGCCGTTCCGGGAAGCGGCCCTTTAGTCGAAGCGCCGCGATACTGGCAAGCGGCTTTTTCAACCGCTGCCCATTTCAACCGCAAGCCGCCCGGTTCAAGCGCGATCCGGTTGCCGACCAATCGGCGGCGGATGCCCGCAAGCGCGGGCGCCCGCCCTGCCGCCATCAGTTCTCGTCGTTGTTCTCGTCATCGCCCGCCGAAACGCCGAGGTCGTCGTCGCCGCCAAGGTCGACGTCGTTATCGGGCGAATCGTCGTCCTCGTCGATATCCAGATCGTCGTCGGCCAGATCCTCGTCGGATTCCTTGACCTTGACCTTCTGGACTTCCTCATAGGGGATCGGCTGCTTCGACTTGAGCACCGGCTCGGGATGCCAGGCATAGCCGCATTCGACGCAGGTGACCGGGTCATCCTTGCCCAGGTCATAGAAACGGGTGCCGCACTTGGGACAGGTGTGCTTGGCGCCCCACTCAGGCTTTACCATGAAACTTCCTCGTCTGGGTCCGAGCGCCGGGGGCCGGACCTTGAAAACCGTTGCGTTGATGGTGATCCCGGACCAGCTTGGCAAGCACTCTTGCCCATGGCCCGGTATCGTGTGCGGCGCGCGCCTTGCCATAGTGGGCCCGCGCTGTCAAAAGCCGCGCGCATTTCCCGCCCCAGCCGAAGGCCGAGCAAGCTTGAACCCCGCCGATTCCTCTTCCCCGCGCCCCCGCCGCTTTGCCGCCACCGGACCGCTGACCGGGCGCATCCGCGTGCCGGGCGACAAGTCGATCAGCCACCGCTCGCTGATGCTCGGCGCGCTGGCGGTGGGCGAGACGCGCGTCACCGGGCTGCTCGAAGGCGAGGACGTGCTGAGCACGGCGGCGGCGATGCGCGCGATGGGGGCTGAGATCGAGCGGCGCGATGACGGCGAGTGGCGCATCCATGGCGTCGGCGTGGGCGGGCTGATGCAACCCGCGGGAGCGCTCGACATGGGCAATTCGGGCACCTCGACGCGGCTGCTGATGGGCCTCGTCGCCAGTCATGCGCTGACCGCGACCTTCGTGGGCGACGCCAGCCTGTCGAAGCGCCCGATGGGCCGGGTGATCGAACCGTTGAGCCGAATGGGCGCCGCGTTCACCGCCTCGCCCGGAGGCCGCCTGCCGCTGACGCTGCGCGGCATCTCGCCCGCGGTGCCGATCGAATACCGCCTCCCCGTCGCCAGCGCGCAGGTCAAGAGCGCGGTTCTGCTCGCCGGGCTCAACACGCCGGGGATCACCACGGTGATCGAGCCGGTGCCGACGCGCGACCATTCCGAACGGATGCTGCGCGGCTTCGGCGCCGAGCTGACGGTCGAACCGGGCGAGGACGGCGCGCGGGTCATCCGCCTGACCGGCGAGGCCGAATTCAGGCCGCAGACCATCGTCGTTCCCGGCGATCCCTCGTCCGCCGCGTTCTTCGCGGTCGCCGCGCTGCTGGTGCCGGGGAGCGACCTCGTGATCGAGAACGTCGGGCTCAACCCCACCCGCGCCGCGCTGTTCGACGTGCTGCGGGCGATGGGCGGCTCGATCGAGGAACTGGAGCGCCGCGACGTCGGCGGCGAGCCGGTCGCCGACCTGCGCGTGCGCCATTCGCTGCTCACCGGCATCGACGTCGATCCGGCGGTGGTGCCGAGCATGGTCGACGAGTTTCCCGTGCTGTTCGTCGCCGCCGCGCTGGCCAGGGGCCGCACCGTGACCACAGGCCTTGAGGAACTGCGCGTCAAGGAATCGGACCGCATCGCGGTGATGCGCGCCGCGCTCGAACTCGCCGGGGCGAGTGTGACCGAGACCGAGGACGGCCTCATCATCGACGGCACCGGCGGCGAGCCCTTGCGCGGCGGCAACAACCAGCCGGTCGCCACCCACCTCGACCACCGCATCGCGATGAGCATGGCGGTGGCTGGCCTCGCCAGCGCGAACGGCGTGGAAGTCGACGACACGCGCCCCATCGCGACGAGCTTCCCGGTGTTCGAGAGCCTGCTCGAAACGGCGATGAGCGCGGCATGATCGAAACCGGCGCCAATGTCGCTGGCTTTATCGGCATGGCCTGCATCATCTTCGCCTATGGCTACCAGACACGACAGGACGCGCCGAACCCCTTCGTCCAGCACGGCGTCAACCTTGCCGGCGCGCTGCTGCTCACGCTGTCGCTGCTGGTCAACATGAACCCGGCGTCGTTCGTGCTCGAGTTCTTCTGGTCCGCGATCGCGATCTGGGGGCTGGCCAAGGCCTACCGCAATCGGGGGAGCGCGGCATGATCGTCGCGGTCGATGGCCCCACGGCATCGGGCAAGGGCACCATCGCCAGAGCGCTCGCCGCGCATTTCAGCCTGCCGCATCTCGATACCGGGCTGCTTTACCGCGCGGTGGGACGGCAGGTACTCCTAAACGGCGGCGACCCCGACGATCCGGCCGACGCGCTCGCCGCCTGCGCCTTTCCCGACGCGCTGCTCGCCGATCCCGAGCTGCGCAGCGAGGCGACCGGCAGTCTCGCCAGCCGCGCCTCGATCCATCCGGCGGTGCGGCAGGCGCTCTTCGACCGCCAGCGCAAGTTCGCCACGCAGCCAGGCGGCGCCGTGCTCGACGGGCGCGACATCGGCACGGTGATCGCGCCCGAGGCCGGGGCCAAGCTCTACGTCACCGCCAGCGTGCCCGCGCGCGCGAAGCGGCGCTGGCTGGAAATGCACGGGCAGGGCCGCGACGTGGCTCTGGAAGCGATCGAGGAAGACCTGCGCGTGCGCGATGCACGCGATTCGGGCCGCAAGGACGCCCCCCTGCGCGCCGCCGACGATGCCGTGGTGCTCGACACCTCGAACATGACCCGCGACGAGGCGATCGCCGCCGCCATCGCGCTGGTCGAAGCGCGCCGTCCCATCTGAAACCAGAAAGGGGCCGCGAAACCGCGACCCCTTCCCTGTTCCTGCCAGTGAGTTGGATCAGCCTTCGCTGATCGTCGCCTTCACGATCTTGCCGGGCTTGGCCGGCGGCTCGCCCTTGGGCAGCGCGTCGACGTGTTCCATGCCTTCGACCACCTGGCCCCACACGGTGTACTGCCGGTCGAGGAAGGTCGCGTCGTCGAAGCAGATGAAGAACTGGCTGTTCGCCGAGTGCGGTGCGCTGGTGCGCGCCATCGAGCACACGCCGCGCACGTGCGGCTCGGCGTTGAACTCGGCCTGAAGGTCGGGCTTGGAGGATCCGCCCATCCCAGTGCCGTTGGGGCAGCCGCCCTGCGCCATGAAGCCGGGGATCACGCGATGGAAGTTGATCCCGTCGTAGAAGCCTTCGCTGGTCAGCTCCTTGATCCGCGCGACGTGGCCAGGCGCGAGATCGGGGCGCAGCTTGATCTTCACGTCGCCACCCTGGTCGTTGCCGGTGTCGAGCGTGAAAGTCAGGTATTCGTCGGCCATCAAATCTCTCCTGTCTGAACCGGCGCAGGCGCCGGCCGAACCGGGGCCAGAGCCCCGCTCGCCGCGCCGATATAGGGACTTTGCCAGCAAAGTCACCGCCTGGCGCTCGAACCCGGTTGCTTTTGCCGGTCTTGCCCCTATCCCGGCCCACGCATGAGCGAACACGAGGAACAACGGGTCGGTCTCCTTGCCGACGGCGGCGACACGCCGCCGGCGGAGGACACCCAGCGCAACTCGGAAAGCCTCGACGAGGAAAACACGCTCAAGTCCTCATTCGTGCGCAAGGTTTCCGTAGCGCTTGAGGAAGGCGATTCGGGCACGGTCTACGACCTCGTCGAGCCGCTCCATCCCGCCGACGTCGCCGACCTGTTCGAGCTGATCGATCCCGACGAGCGCGCGCCGCTGGCCAAGGCTATCACCGACCTTATGGGCGGCGAGGTCATCGCCGAACTCAACGACCACGTTCGCGAACAGATCGTCGAGCAGCTTGCGCCCGAAGACGTCGCCGAGATCGCCGAACAGCTCGAGACCGACGACGCGGTCGCGATGCTGGAAGACCTCGACGAGGAGGACCAGCAGGCCGTCCTCGCCGAGATGGAGCCGGAAGACCGCGCGGCGATCGAGAGCGCGCTGTCCTATCCCGAGGAGACCGCCGGCCGCCTGATGCAGCGCGACCTGATCGCGGTGCCCGAGCATCTGACGGTCGGCGACCTGATCGACTACCTGCGCGAGAACGCGGACCTCACCACCGAGTTCTGGGAAGTGTTCATCGTCGACACCGGCCACCGCCCGGTCGGAACGTGCCAGCTTTCGTGGGTGCTGCGCACGCCGCGATCGATCGCATTGGCCGACGTGATGAAGCGCGACCAGACGCTGATCCCGGTGACGATGGACCAGGAAGAGGTTGCGCTGCGCTTCCAGAAATACGCGCTGATCTCCGCCGCAGTGGTTGACGAGAGCGGGCGACTGGTCGGCCAGATCACGGTCGATGACGTGGTCCACATCATCCAGGAAGAAGCGAGCGAGGACGCGCTGCTGCTCTCGGGCGCGGGCGACGGCGACATCAACGAGCCGCTGCCGACCACAATCCGCACGCGCATGTGGTGGCTGACGATCAACCTCGGCACAGCGATCCTCGCCAGCGCGGTGGTCGCGCTGTTCGAGAGCACGATCAGCCGGCTCGTGACGCTGGCGGTGCTGATGCCGATCGTCACCGGCATGGGCGGCAACGCGGCGACGCAGACGATGACCGTGACGGTGCGCGCGCTGGCCACCAACCAGCTGACCAGTTCGAACACCTGGCGCATGATCGCGCGCGAATGGTGGATCGCCAGCGCCAACGGCTGGGGCCTCGGCCTGCTGATGGCGGCGGGCTGCCAGGTGATCTACCACGACTGGTGGCTGAGCTTCGTGCTGCTGCTGGCGATGATCCTCAACAGCCTCAACGCCGGGCTTTCGGGGGTGCTCATCCCGCTCGGGCTCGACAAGCTGAAGATCGACCCCGCGGTGACCTCGACCGTGTTCGTGACGACGATGACCGACACCTTCGGCTTCTTCTTCTTCCTCGGCCTTGCCGACCTGTTCCGGCTGGGCTGATCGCCGTGCCGCTCCACATGACCAAGGTCGCCTACGGGGCGCAATCGCTTGAGGAAGTGCGCGGCTGGTTCCGGACGCGCGGGGACGAGGCACGGCTCACCACCCGCTACCTTCCCAGGCGGCACGAGGAGATGATCGGCGGCTCGCTGTTCTGGATCCTCAAGCACCAGCTCGTCGCAAGAAGTGAGATTCTCGGCTTCGAAGAGGCCGAGGGCGGCAGGACGCACATCGTCATCTCGACGAAGCTGGTCGAAGTCCTCCCCAAGCCCAGGCGCGCCCACCAGGGCTGGCGCTATCTCGAGGACCAGGACGCTCCGCAAGACCTCGGCGGCGGCGAGGCGGGCGGCGACGTTCTGCCGGGCGAGATCGCCAGCGAACTGTCGCGGCTGGGCCTGGTCTGACGCGATGGAAGTCCCCTTCGATCCCGCCAGCCACCATGTGACCGAACACCGCGGTTTCGCCGAGCTCGACGTGGGCGAGGTGTTCCGCCTGCCCTCGCGCACGCTGGGCGACGGCAACTTCGCCGCGTTCCAGGCGGTCAGCCTCGACAACCACCCGATCCACTACGACTACGAATACTGCCGCGCGCTGGGCCATCCCGCGCCGCTCGCGCACGGTCTGCAGGTTCTGGCCTTCACCGCGGCGGGCGCGGGGCTGTTCCCGCACATGGTCGGCACCGCGCTGATCCTCATGATCGAGGCCAGCGCGAAGTTCCTGGGACCGGTCTATCCCGGCGACACGCTCTATCCCGCGCTCGAGATCGTGGGCAAGACGCCGCAGAAGACCACCGGCGTGATCGAGATGCGCGCGACGGTCCACAACCAGCATGGCAAGCTCGTGCTCGAAGGGACGCACAGGTACTTGCTGCGGCTCTAGGCCCCCGCCCGCATCCGCGCGATCACCGCGCGCACGTCGTATTCGTCGTCGCCCGCGTAGCGCGGCGCGTGCGCGGCATAGGCGGCGTCGAGCGCGTCGATCCGCTCGTGGATGCGCACCGTGTTGTAGGCGTGCGCGACGACGAAGCGCTCGCGCGCCAGCATCTGCGGCACGATGATCCCCGCGAACTCCTCCACCGCCATGCCGTGGCGCATCACCGCGTCGGGGCCGATCGCGGTGTGGACCCAGCCGGGGATCACCAGCCCGGCATGGACGTGACCGGGCAGGTCCTCGCGCAGGTTCTCGGTCAGCCCCAGCACCGCGTGCTTGGCGGCGATATAGGCGGCGCTGTGCGGCATGGCGCAGAACAGCGAGTTCTCCGACCCGGTGTTGTAGATCGCGCTGGGCGAGGCTTGCTCGGCAAGGCGCGGAGCGAAGGCCCGGCAGCCGTGCCACACACCCCAGAAGTTGACGTCGAAATGCGCGCGCGCCACTTCGGGTTCGACGTCCCACAGCTTGCCGCGCGGTCCGCCGACCCCGGCATTGTTGAACACGAGGTCAACCCGGCCGAGCCGGTCGAACGCGG
>JAJXVK010000175.1 GCA_021782155.1 Pseudomonadota bacterium | reverse complement strand
CCTGGACGGCGTCAGCCCGAAAAACCAGCCACCCGGTTTCAGGACACGGTCGATCTCGGTGGCGAAAACGTCCGCATCAAGGATATGTTCAAGGACCCAATCGCAAAAAATCACGTCGGCGCAGGCATCAGCCAGTGGCATGCGCTGGCCATCATAGACGTGGCGTTCATCGACGAACTCGTTCTGGAGAACGGCGGAATCCACGTCGAGCCCGATCACCCGGCCAACCTTGCCCTTGATCGTGGCAATCTTCCGCCGGTATCGGCAGGTGTCCTCGAATTGGCAGCCTCGCCCCGCGCCGAGATCGACAACCGTCATCTCGGGTTCGAGCAGGGCGTTGATTCTCCCATAGAACTCGATCGTTCCATCCGACCTGGCAAACCCGCCTGCGTTTATTTCGGGATAGATCGCGGCAAGAATGTCGTCCACCGTCCGTTTACTCCCAATGCGACAAGCCGAACGCGATTTCGGGAAGCGCCAAAGCGGCAAGGTGTCAACACATGCGCGCGCTATGTAGCGGGACCTCCCGCGAAGTGGAAGCATACTTCGCGCCCGAATACGTCCTGTCAAACATCGGCAACCACAGATTGCGAAGGGCTGTTCGGACCCAGCCATTGCTCGATTTCCCTGCTGAAACCTCCGATAATCGCCTCACGGCTCCACGAATCGCTCGCCCGGTTCAGGGCCTCCTCGCTGCATGCGGCATGGAATTCCCCGTCGTCCAGCACACGCGCGATCGCCTCGGCCATGGCCTGGGCGTCTTCAGGCGCGCAGATCAGGCCCGCGCCCTCGACCTCGCGGGCAAGGCCCCGGCCCGGATGGACGCCCGCCACCACGGGACGGCCCGAGGCCAGCATGTTCGCCAGCTTCGAGGGCAGCACCAGATCCGCGGCGTCGGCACGTTGCGGCAGCAGGTGGACGCTGGCGAGCGCGAGCAATTCGCCCAGCCGTTCCATCGGTTGCAGGTCGAGGAAGCGGATGTTGTCGAGCCCCGCTGCGCGCGCCTCGAGGTCGGCACGGGTCGGACCGTTGCCGCAGACCACGAATGTCAGGTCCTTGCGGCCCTGCATCAACCGCGCGACATCGATGATCGTCTCGATGCCCTGCTTGCGTGCGATCGAGCCCGAATAGAGCGCAACGTGCGGCGTCGTGATCCCCCATTCGGCGCGATAGGCGGAGCCGGGCTGCGGGCGGATATGGTCGAGTTCGGCCCAGTTGCGCAGTTCATAGACCGTGCCGGGCACACGGCCCTTCTCGACCAGCTTGGCGCACATTTCGCGCGAGATGCTGCTGACCCGGTCGAACGCGGCGATCATCTTCGCCTCGAAGGTGCGCGCTGCGCGCGCGAGGGCACCTTCGGCCTTCATGTGACTGGTGGCGAAGGCCGCCTCGACCTCGAAGTCCTGCACATGGAGCCAGGATTTCGCGCCGGCGGCTCGCGCCGCCATCAGCGCGAGCGGCGCCGAGATCAGCGACGGTGCTACACAGACCACCGCATCGGGCCGGAAGCCGCGCGCCCGGCGCCACATCGGCACGGCCGCGCTCGCCAGGAACGTGATGTAGTGCGCGATGCGCGTCGCCCCGCCGGGCCTGCCCGGCACATAGACGGGACAGCGCGTGACCCGCACGCCCTTTTCCACGCTCGTCGACCAGGCCAGCGCACGATAGCCATCGAAGAGCCTCCATTGCGGGTAGTGCGGGTTGGCGCAAACCACCTGCACTTCATGCCCCGAACGTACCAGCGATTCGGCGAGCCCCCCGCTGTAGAGCCCGATACCCGTCGGTTCCGGCGAGTAGTTCAGGCTCAGCAACAGGATGCGCATCACGCCGCCACGGCAAGAAACGCACGATAGGCGTCGGCGATGCCCTCGCGCAGCGCGATCCGCGGAGTCCACCCCAGCGCCGCGAGCTTGCCCGAATCCATCAACTTGCGCGGCGTGCCGTCGGGCTTGGAAAGGTCCCTTTCGACAGCTCCCTCGAACCCGACGATTTCCGCGACCATCCTGGTGAGTTCCTCGATCGACACATCGTCACCGTAACCGACGTTGACGTGCGGTGCGTCGGAATAGTGTTTGAGCAGGAACACGCAGGCGTCGGCCAGATCGTCGACATGCAGGAATTCGCGACGCGGCGTGCCGCTTCCCCACATCACGATGCTCCGCGCGCCCGTCAGCCTGGCTTCGTGGGCCTTGCGGATCAGCGCCGGCATGACGTGGCTCGACGCGAGGTCGAAGTTGTCGCCGGGACCATAGAGGTTTGTCGGCATCGCCGAGATGAAGTCGCAACCGTGCTGGCGGCGGTAGGCCTGGCACAGCTTGATGCCCGCGATCTTGGCGATCGCGTACCATTCGTTGGTCGGCTCGAGCGGACCGGTGAGCAGCGCTTCCTCGACGATCGGCTGTTCAGCGAATTTGGGATAGATGCACGAGGAACCGAGGAAGAGCAGCTTCTCCACCCCAACGGCGCGCGCCGCCTCGATGATGTTCGCCTCGATCATGAGGTTGTCGTAGAGGAAATCCGCGGGGTACGAATCATTGGCGAGGATACCGCCGACCCTGGCCGCGGCCAGCACCACCACCTCGGGCCTTTCACGCCCGAACCATTCGCGCACCGCCGCCTGTTCGCGCAGGTCGAGTTCCGCGCTCGTCGCCGACAGCACCGTGCAGCTCTCGCTCGCCAGCCGCCGGACCACCGCCGAACCGACCATGCCGCGATGACCCGCAACGTAAACGCGCTTGCCCGCAAGCTCGAACGGCAGGGCCATCAGGTGTCCCTGGCAATAGGCGCGTCGTGCATCGTCTCGAGGTCGGCCAGCACCATCTCGCGCGCCAGTTCGCGCACCGGGGTTTCGTGGCTCCATCCCAGCTTCTGCTTCGCCTTGGCCGGATCGCCGATCAGCAGGTCGACCTCGGTCGGCCGGAAATAGCGCGCATCGACCTCGATCAGGCACTTGCCGGTCGACTTGCAGAAGCCCTTCTCGTCAATGCCTTCGCCCCGGAACTCCACGGGAATTCCGGCATCCTCGAACGCCCATTCGACAAACTGGCGAACCTCGGTGGTCTCGCCGGTCGCCAGCACGTAGTCGTCCGGCTCGTCCTGCTGCAGCATCATCCACATGCCGCGCACGTATTCGCGCGCGTGGCCCCAGTCGCGCCTGGCGTCGAGGTTGCCGAGGAACAGCCTTTCCTGACGGCCAAGCGAGATCGCCGCTGCGGCGCGGGTAATCTTGCGCGTCACGAAAGTTTCGCCGCGCAGCGGGCTTTCGTGGTTGAACAGAATCCCGTTCGAGGCGTGGATGCCGTAAGCCTCGCGGTAGTTGACCACGATCCAGTAGCCATAGAGCTTGGCCACGCCGTAGGGCGAGCGCGGATAGAACGGCGTCGACTCGCGCTGCGGGACTTCCTGCACCAGCCCATAGAGTTCCGACGTGGAAGCCTGATAGAAGCGCGTCTTTTTCTCGAGCCCGAGGATGCGGATCGCCTCTAGCAGCCGCAGGGTGCCGATCGCATCGGAATTCGCCGTGTACTCGGGCGTCTCGAACGAGACCTGCACATGGCTCTGCGCCGCGAGGTTGTATATCTCGTCGGGCTGCACCTCCTGCACGATCCGGATAAGGTTGGTCGAATCGGTCAGATCGCCATAATGCAGGTGGAAGCGCTGATGCTCCACGTGCGGGTCCTGGTAGATGTCTTCGATGCGGGCGGTGTTGAACGACGAGGATCGCCGCTTCATGCCGTGGACCGTGTAGCCTTGTTCGAGGAGCAGGCGCGAGAGGTATGCCCCGTCTTGTCCGGTAACTCCGGTGATGAGGGCGACCTTGCCCGCTCCATTTGTCATGATTCCGCCGTCGCCAAGCATATTACGCAGGTGCGAAAGGGACTTATCCGATCTGGTGACCCGCGCAAGTCAAAATCCCCTGGCGCAGAGAACGGTAACGGCGACAAAACAAGGTTCGTCCGACTTCCAGGAAGGCTCGACTTTCATGCCCCGCATTGCGACATGACCCGCAGAAATTGCATTCCCCGCGTTTCGGTTGTCTGCATTTTCTTCAACGAGGAACGCTTCCTCGAAGAAGCCGTCGCCAGCGTACTCGCTCAGGACTTCACCGATTTCGAGCTGCTGCTCGTGGACGACGGCTCGACCGATGGCAGCACCGCGATCGCGCGGGAAATGGCGGCCGGGCGGGGAGAGCGAATCCGCTATCTCGAACATCCCGGCCATGCCAATCGCGGGATGAGCGCGGCCCGCAATCTGGGCATCGCCCACGCCCGGGGGGAGTACCTTGCCTTCATCGACGCCGACGATGTCTGGCTGCCGCACAAGCTCTCCGGGCAGCTCGCGATCCTCGAGGCACACCCCGAGGCAGGCGCGGTGAGCGGGGGGCTGCTCTACTGGCGCAGCTGGGATGGCGGCAGGGATGAAACCGTTCCGGTCGGACGCCGGCGCGATTGCCTGATCGAACCGCCCGAAGGCGTGTTGACGCTGTATCCTCTGGGGGTCGCGCCGGCGAGTGGAATGGACGTCCTCGTCCGCAGCCGGGTCGCGGCCGGGATCGGCGGTTTCGAAGACTGCTTTCGCGGACTTTACGAGGACCAGGCCTTCTTCGCGAAGCTCTATCTCACCACTGCGGTCTACCTCTCGCGCCACGTCTGGCTGCGCTACCGCCAGCACGAGGGGAACAGCGTGAGCCGTGCCCATGACGAGGGAACGTATTCCAAGGCCCGGCGCAAATTCTTCATCTGGCTCATTGACTGGGTCGAACCACGAAATCTTCCGGGCAAGCAGAAGATCCTTCGGCGCGCGCGCCGCGAACTCTGGTACACGCGACATCTCTTGCTGTGGCGCGTCCTGCGCCGGCTCAGGCGGATCGCGAGCCGATGATGCGTCTCACCACCCGGCCAGCCAGATAGTAGGCGCGGGCTGCGCGGGTCTTGGCGCGGTAGCGCCAGCCCGTGTCGCTCGACACCAGCTGAACGCGCTGGATATCGAAGAAATTGCGGTGCGGCTTCACGTCGTTGACTGCCAGGCTGAACCCAAGTTCGAAGCCCGCGGAATCGACCGCAGCCATGACCCTGGGATCGCACACTCCGTGCGGATAGGCGAAGAAACGCGGCCGAGGCAGGCCCATTGCCGCGAAATCGTCCACGCAGCCCCGGGTTTCGCGTTCCAGATCGGTCGCGGAAAGCCCGGCCATGATCCGATGCGTCCGCGAATGCGCGCCGATCTCGACATCGAGCGCGCGGAGTTCTTGCAGCCCCTCGCCATCGAGAAGTTCGAGCTTGCGCACCCCGGCCTTCTGGTCCCACTCGTTGGTGCCCGATCGCATTCCCGTGACGGCGAAGGCCAGTGCGGGTATGCGGCGCGGCCGCAGGATCGTGCGCGCTGCATCGAGCAGATCGATATAGCAATCGTCGAAGGTCAGCAGGATCGAGCGGCGCGGCAAGCGTATCCGGCCGCGCAGGCACGCAAGAAAGTCCGTTGCCGAAACAAAGGTGAAGCCTTCGTCCAGCAACTGGTCAAGTTGCTGGACGAAGGCGTCCGGCGAGATCGAATAGGTAGCCAGCGTCGGATCGTCAGGATGATCCGCGATCGCGTGGTAGCACAGCACGTGGGCTGTCCTTGCGTCGGGAAAGCCATGGCCATGACGCCTGATCGAGGACCAATAGGCAATCTGCTGCCCGGCATAATACATGCGGGCGACCAGGCGATTGTCCCGAAGGGGTGTCCGAAGCGCAACCGCCGCAAAGCGCCATGCCAGCCCGGCGATCATGCGCGGGACAAGCGGAAGACTGGCAATCGGCCGCAGGATGTAGCGCACGTTGCGACTATCGATCTTGTGATATTCGAACAGTTCCCGCGCCAGGGACGGATAACGGCGTATGAACATCATGTCGGAGCGGCCTGCCCGGAACGAGCGGCGCATGTTCTCCCGCGGAGTCACGATGTAGCGGTGGAAGCTGATCGCATCGGGATTGAACCTGGCCGTGTGCTTGCGCAGCAGCCGCACTCCGAAATCGGCGTCCTCCTGGCCGTAATTGCCGTTGCTGGTGAATGTCGGGTCGAATCCCCCCAATTCGAAGAATACGTCGCGCCGTACCGAGAACTGGCCGCCGAAGATGTGAAACGGGCGCAACTTGTCGGCATGCGCGGTGACCTGTGCCGAATTCTCTGACCACGCCGCAATGCCTTGGGTCAGGAATCCAGGTGGAGAGCTGCCGTCGAGCGGGATATCGCCGTTGACCGCATCAGCTCCGGCGAGATGCGACTTCACATGCTCCGAGACAAGGTTCGGCGTGCAGATCATGTCGTCGTCGAGGAAGAACAGGATGTCGCCCCCGGCCTCTGCCGCGCCGCGGTTTCGCGCGTGGCCGAGCCCGCCGTTGGGCTGCCAGATGATCCGGTAAGGGAACGGCAGCGCGATGCGTCGCAGCGCCTCCTCGGTCCCGTCGTCCGATCCGTCGATGATCACCACGAGTTCGAACCGGCCGGCATAGCGAATGCGGCCGATCGCCTCGACGGTCTCGCACACCATGTCGCGCCGCTGGTACGTCGGTACGATCATGGACACGAAGGGAAGGTCGCTACCTGCCGTCATGTCCGCAGGCCCTTCATCAATTCGAAATAGGTCAGGCCACCGATCGGACCGGCTTCGACCACGCGCCCGCTCTCGATCACGATGCCGGTGCTGCACATCGCCAGGATACTGGGCCGATGACTGATGACGAGAAGCGTGCGGAAGAACCGCCGCTCGGCCAGCAGCCGGACGATCTCTTCCTCCCCGACCGAATCGACCGCATTGGTCGCCTCGTCGAGGATCAGGAGATCAGGGTGCCTTATAAGCGCACGGGCCAGGCCAATGCGCTGGCGCTGTCCGCCCGAAAGGCCCGTGCCGCCGAAATGAAGCGGCGAATCGTAGCCCTTGGGCATTTGCGCGATGAAGCCTGCCGCACCGGCCGCGATCGCCGCCTGCTCGATCTCCGCGCGGCTCGCCCGGGGCTTCCCGAAGGCAATGTTCTCGGCCACCGTGCCTTGGACCACGGCAACGTCCTGACCGGCCAGCGCAATCCGGGCGCGCAAGGCGGCGAGCGC